>DASQAX010000275.1:0-1932 GCA_035635535.1 Vicinamibacterales bacterium
ATGGACGCCGTGGCGCGCGCCTCGGGCGTTCCGCTGGCGCGCGTTCGCCGCGCGGCCATGCTCGCGGGCGATCTCGCCCCGGTGGCGCGGGCCGCGCTGGTCGACGGCGACGCGGCGTTGTCGCAGTTCATCCTGCGGCCCTTCCAGCCCGTGCAGCCGATGCTCGCCGATTCAGCGTCCGACGTCGGCGATGCGCTCACGGCGCTGGGCGAGGCGTCGTTCGAATACAAGCTGGACGGCGCGCGCATCCAGGTGCACAAGTTCGGCGACGAGGTGAAGGTCTATTCGCGGAGTCTGCGCGACGTCACGATCGCGGTGCCGGAGATCGTGACCGTCGCGCGCGCAATGCCCGCGCGCGAGCTCGTGCTCGACGGCGAGGCCATCGCGCTCCGCCCCGACGGCAGCCCGCATCCGTTTCAGATCACGATGCGCCGGTTCGGCCGCAAGCTCGATGTGGACGCGTTGAAGCTGGAGCTGCCGATCACGCCGGTGTTTTTCGACGTGCTCTACCTCGAGGGCGATCCGCTCGTCGACGAGCCACTCGCGCACCGGGTGGCGCTGCTCGGCGAGCAAGTGGCCGCGGCCAACCTCGTGCCGCGGCTCGTGACCTCGGATGCGGTTGCGGCGGCGGACTTCGCCGCCCGCGCGCTGGCCACCGGCCATGAAGGCGTGATGGCGAAGGCGATCGACGGCGTGTACGCTGCCGGCCGTCGCGGCGCCGCGTGGCTGAAGGTGAAGCAGGCGCGGACGCTCGACCTCGTGATCCTCGCCGCCGAATGGGGCAGCGGCAGACGACGAGGGACGCTCAGCAACCTGCATCTCGGGGCGCGGGACACCGCGCACGGCGGCTTCGTCATGCTCGGCAAGACGTTCAAGGGGCTCACCGACGAGATGCTCGCGTGGCAGACGCAGAAGTTTCTCGAGATCGAGATCGGCCGCGACGCCTACACGGTCTTCGTCCGGCCCGAGGTCGTCGCCGAAATCGCGTTCAACGAGATCCAGTCCAGCTCGCAGTATCCCGGCGGGCTCGCGCTCCGCTTCGCGCGCGTCAAACGGTACCGAAGCGACAAGACGGCGGCTGACGCGGACACATTTGCGACGATTCAGACGATCTATCAGCAGATGACCGGCCAGCCGCCGCCAGGCCGATGATACGATTCGCCCGGCTGAAGAGCGTGTGAAGCAACCGATGTCGACGACACTCGCGCGCACGATCGGATTGACCCAGGCGACCGCGATGGTCGTCGGCACCATTGTCGGCTCCTCGATTTTCGTGCAGCCGTCGGAGGTCAGCCGCGCGGTGCCGTCGTTCAGCGGCATGCTGCTCGTGTGGATCGCCGCCGGCGCGCTCACGTGGGTGGGCGCAAGCGTGTGCGCCGAGCTGTCGTGCGCCTATCCGCGCACGGGCGGGGTCTACGTCTTTCTCCGCGAGATGTTCTCGCCGGCCGCCGGATTCCTGTGGGGCTGGGCGATGTTCTGGAGCATGCACTCCGGCATCATCGCGGCGATCGCGATGGTGTTCGGCCGCTACTTCGCGACGATCCTCCCGCTCGGCGACCTCGGCATCCGCCTCGTCGCCGTCGCCGGCATCGTCGTGCTCTCCGCGATCAACTACGTCGGCGTGCGGCCGGGCAGCACCGTGCAGACGGCGCTGACGATCACGAAGATCGCGGCGATCGGCGTGCTGCTGGTGCTGCTGTTCGGGATGGGCGCGCCGCACATGCCGGCGTCGCTCGGCACGATCCAGCCGCGCGGCTTTCTTCGCGCCCTGGTCGCCGGCCTGTTCGCGTTCGGCGGCTGGCACATGGTGACCTACGCCGCCGAGGAAACGCGCGATCCGGAGCGGACGATTCCGCGTGCGCTGATGCTCGGTACCGCGGTCGTCGTCGTGGTGTATCTGCTGCTCAACGGCGCCTACCTCCTCGTTCTGCC
>DASQAX010000276.1:0-4223 GCA_035635535.1 Vicinamibacterales bacterium
ATCGTCGAGCGGAAGGTGTACGAGCCGCTCGTCGAGCGGCTGATCGCCAGGACGCGCGCGTTGAAGATCGGCAACGGGCTCGAACCCGGGATCGACATCGGCCCCGCGGTGGACGAATCGCAGCTGAAGACCGACCTCGAGTACATCGCGATTGCGCAGCGCGAGGGCGCGCAGTTGCTGTGCGGCGGCACGCGGCTGACCGGCGGAGCCTACGACACGGGCTTCTTCGTCGAACCGACCATCTTCGGCGGCGTCACGCCGGCGATGCGCATCGCGCAGGAAGAAGTCTTCGGACCCGTGCTCGCACTGATGGTGGCCGAGGATTTCGAGGAGGCGATGCGCCTGGCCAACGGCATCCGGTTCGGCCTCTCGGCGGCGATCATTTCCAACGACCTCTCGCGCGTGCATCAGTTCGTCAATCGCATCGAGGCTGGACTCATCACGGTCAATCTGCCGACGGCGGGAGTCGAATACCAGCTGCCGTTCGGCGGCACGAAGGAATCGAGCTTCGGCATGCGCGAGCAGGGGCCGCTCGCGCTCGATTTCTACACCGAGAGCCGGACGGTCTACCTGAAGCACACGGTGTAGCGCGTCAATGCAAAATTCAAAATGCAAAATGCAAACACTGCTTAGAAACGAAGCAACGGGCAGATTGGGTTTGCATCTTGAATTTTGCATTTTGCATTGCGGGCGCCCCCAATGACCGCGTCATCGGCACCCACCGGCGCCCGCAACGGCGGGCGCCTGCTCGTCGATGCGCTGCGCGTCCACGGCGTGGATCGCCTGTTCTGTGTCCCCGGAGAGAGCTATCTCGAGGTGCTCGACGCGTTGTACGACACGACGGAGATTGCGCTGGTGGTCGCCAAGCACGAGGGCGCGGCGGCCAACATGGCGGAGGCCGACGGCAAGCTGACCGGGCGCCCCGGCATCTGCTTCGTCACGCGAGGGCCGGGCGCGACGCACGGCAGCATCGGCGTGCACACCGCCTATCACGACTCGACGCCGATGATTCTCTTCATCGGCCAGGTGCCGCGCGAGGTGCGCGGCCGCGAGGCGTTTCAGGAGGTGGAGTTCCGCCAGATGTTCGCGCCGCTGGCGAAGTGGGTCGCGGAAATCGAGTCGGCGGATCGCATTCCCGAGTACGTGCTTCGGGCGTTCCAGGTGGCCACCTCGGGCAGGCCCGGTCCCGTCGTGCTCTCACTCCCGGAAGACGTGCTGGCGGAGGAATCGTCTGCGTGCGATACGCAGCCGTATCAGGCGGTCCAGGCGGCGCCCGGCGACCGCGACCTGGCCGCGCTTCGCGACGAGCTGCAACGGGCATCGAGGCCGCTGCTGATCGCCGGCGGCTCCTCGTGGTCGGACGCCGGCTGCGCCGCGCTCGCGCGCTTCGCGGACGCCAATGCCCTTCCGGTCCTGGCCTCGTTCCGCCGGCAGGACCTGATCGACAACAGGCACCGGTGCTACGCGGGACATCTCAGCCTGGGCCTGCCGCCGTTCCTGCAGCAGCGCGTCAAGGCGGCGGACCTGATCGTCGCGCTCGGCTCGCGCCTGGGCGATGTCACGACTCTGACGTATTCGGTGCTCAAGCCGCCGCGCATCGCGGCGCGCCTCGTCCACGTTCATCCGGACGCCAACGAGCTCAACCGCGTTTATCAAGCCGACCTGCCGATCGTCGCCGCGCCCTCCGCTGCCGCCGAACGGCTGGCGGCTATCCCGCCGGTCGAATCGGCCCGATGGCGCGAGTGGACTGAGACGGCGCGGCGCGAATACGAACAGTTCCTGGCAATACCCGAGAAAGGTCCGCGCGAGGGCGTCGACATGGCCGTCGTCATCCGCCACCTGGCCACCGCGTTGCCGGCGAACGCGACGATCGCCAACGGGGCGGGCAATTTCACCGTGTGGGTCCATCGGTTCTTCACCTACAAGGCGTCGCACACGGAGCTGGCGCCGACCAGCGGCGCGATGGGCTACGGGTTCCCCGCGGCGATCGCCGCGGCGCTTCGCCATCCCGATCGCCTCACCGTCTGCATCGCCGGCGACGGCGATTTCCTGATGTACCCGCAGGAACTGGCCACCGCCGCGCAGTACGGCGCGCGCGTCCTCGTGCTCGTCGTCAACAACGGCATGTACGGCACGATTCGGATGCACCAGGAGAGGCGTTTTCCGGGCCGTGTGTCGGGGACCGGGCTCGCGGGCCCGGACTTCGTGGCGCTGGCGCAGTCGTTCGGGGCCCATGCCGAGCGCGTGGAGACGACAGAGGGCTTCGCGCCGGCGTTCGAGCGCGCGCTCGCCGCGGGACGATCGGCGGTGCTGGAGCTGCGGGTCGATCCGAATCAGATCACGCCGGACCGGCGGCTCGACACGTTGGCGTAGGGGCCGACCTTAAGGTCGGCCCGTACGATCTACCGCGGAACGGGCTGCGGACTGTACCGAGCCGTGATGGCGTCGCGCGCCTGCGGCGCGACGGTGCTTTCGAGCTCGCGGCCCCGGGTTTCCGGCAGCAGGGCCGCTGCGAGCAGTACGAACGCGTACGAGCACGCCGCGCAGATGCCCATCGCTTCGCCAAGGCCCATGCTCGGAGCAGCAACACCAACGACCGTCGGTACGAACGAGCCGACGGCGCGACCGGTGTTATAGGAGAAGCCTTGCCCGGTCGCGCGAACGCGCGTCGGGAAGAGCTCCGCGAAGGTCGCCCCCATCCCCGCAATGATGCCGGACTGGAAGAATCCCAGGGGGAATCCAAGCAGCAGCACCGCGGTATCGCCCAGCGGGAGCAGGGTGTAGCACGCAACCGTGACCGCGGCGGCGCACGCCATCACGACGAACGTCCTCCGCCGCCCGAGCCAGTCGCTCAGATGCGCGCTGATGACGTAGCCCAGGAACGAACCAAAGATATTGATGCCCAGGTAGCCGCCGGTGCCGAGGACCGACAGGTGGCGAACCGTCCTCAGGTAGGTCGCCAGCCAGGTCAGCACCACGTAGTTGCCCCCAAGGCCGCCAGCAGCGAGCAGCGACGCGAGGAACGTACGGCGGCGAAGCGCAGGTCCGAAGATTTCCACGAACTGAAGTCGGGTGCCCCGGGAAGTGGTCGCCTTCATTGCCGTGAAGAGTTCCGGCTCTTCCACGTAGCGGCGAATCCAGAGGACGAGCAGCGCTGGAATCAAGCCGAGGATGAACAGATACCGCCACGCGACCTCAGGCCGCGCCACGCTGAACACGATCGTGAACAGCAGCACGGCGGCACCGTAGCCGACGGACCAGCCGCCCTGCACGGTGCCGACGGCGCGGCCGCGAATGCGCTTGTCGATCACCTCGCTCATCAGCACGGCGCCCGCGGCCCACTCGCCGCCGAAGCCAAGCCCCTGGAGACTGCGCGTGAGCAGCAGCTGTTCGTACGACTGCGTGAAGCCTGACAGGAACGTGAAGAACGCGAACCAGACGATCGTCAGCCGCAGGACCGCCACGCGGCCGTACCGATCCGCGAGGATGCCGGCGATCCACCCGCCGGCCGACGAAAACAGCAACGCCGCGGTTGCCAGCGTTCCCGCCTGCGTCTGCGACATGGCCCACAGGCCGATCAGCGTCGGCATCACGACGGCGTAGAGCTGCACGTCCATGGCGTCGAGCGCCCAGCCCGTGAAACAGGCCCAGAACGTCCGCCGCTCGCGGACATTCATGCTGGTGAACCAGTTCGCCACGAGTCCTCCTTACGGTTCGCGTCCCCGCCTGGCGGCGGGCGTATTGGAACACACGTCGCCGCGCGCAGGCTACTCTTCCTTGACGACGAATCGGAGCGACCACGACATCGCCGTGGACAGCGCCAGCAGCGCCGCCATCGCCAGCAGGCCCGCGGAAAACGAACCCGTCGCGTCGCGCAGCCACCCCACCGCGTAGGGTCCGACAAACCCGCCCAGCGTGCCGACGCTGTTGATGAAGGCAAACCCCCCGGCCGCCGCGAGGCCGGTCAGAAAACGCGTCGGAATCGTCCAGAAGACCGCCCGCGCCGCGGTGATCCCGATGAGCGCCAGCGTGATCCACGACAACGACAGCCAGATGTTCGGCGTCAGGATGGCTGCGGCCAGCCCCAGCGTCGCGACGAGACAGGCGAGCGCGAGGTTGCCGATCTTCCGTCCGCTGCGATCGACACGAGCCGCCCACACGACCATCGCGATCGACGCCACGACGTAGCAGCCGCCGGTGATGAATCCGATCTCGAGATTCGA
>DASQAX010000277.1:0-7028 GCA_035635535.1 Vicinamibacterales bacterium
GAGCCGCTTCTGGAGCACCCCGACGAGGTCACGATCGGCGCCGGGCAGCAGGCCACCGGTCATCTCGACGACGGAGACCCGGCTGCCGAGCGTCGCGTAGACGGTGCCGAGCTCGAGGCCGATGTAGCCGCCGCCGATCACGAGCAGCGACTTCGGGATGTCGGGCAGCTCGAGGCCGGAGGTCGAGTCCATCATCCGCGGACTGTCGAGCGAGAGCGACGGAATCCGCGTGGGGCTCGAACCGGTGGCCAGGATGCAGTGCTCGAACTGCAGCTCGGTCTCGCCGCCGCCGGTGGCGATCGTCATCGACTTCGGGCCCGTCAGCGCGGCGCGCCCCTGGATGAACTTCACCTTGCGCAGCCGGCCGACCTGGCCGACCCCGCCCGTCAGCTTGTCCACCACGCCCTGCTTGAAGGCGCGCAGCTTGTCGACGTCGATCTTCGGATCGGCAAAAGTGACGCCCCAGGCGGAGGCGTGGCGCGACTCGTCGACGACTTTTGCGACGTGGAGCAGCGCTTTCGACGGGATGCAGCCGCGATAGAGACAGACGCCGCCCGGGTTCTTCTCCATGTCGACGAGCGCCACCTGCATGCCGAGGTCGGCCGCGTAGAACGCCGCCGCGTAGCCCCCCGGCCCCGCGCCGAGGACGGCCAGTTGTGTGGATTCGCGCGCCATGCGTCAGCCGAGCAGCGAGAGGAGGAACGGCTGCTCGATGGCCTGCACGACCCAGCGCAGGCAGCGCATCGCGTCGGCGCCGTCGATCACCCGGTGGTCGTAGGAGAGCGAGAGTGGGAGCAGCTGGCGCGGTTCGAACTTGTCGTTTCGCCACACCGGCTCGACGATGCCGCGCGAGACGCCGAGAATCGCGACCTCGGGCCAGTTGACGATCGGCGTGAAGTAGGTGCCGCCGATCCCCCCGAGGTTGGAGATGCTGATGCCGCCGCCGCTCATCTCGTCGAGCGTCAGCTTCTTCGCGCGCGCCTTCTCGGAGAGCTGATGCAGCTCGACGGCGATCTGCATGATGTTCTTCTGGTCGGCGTTGCGAATCACCGGCACGAGCAGGCCGAACTCGGTATCCACCGCCACGCCGACGTTGACGTACTTCTTGTAGACGATCGCGTTGTTGTCGACGTCGACCGAGGCGTTGAACTGCGGGAACTGCTTGACGGCCGCCGCCATGACCTTCACGAGCACCGCCGTCACCGTCAGGTTGCCGCCCGCCTGCTCGACCTGCTTGCGGAACTTCGCGCGCAGCTCCTCCATCGGCGTGATGTCGGCCTTGTCGAACTGCGTGACGTGCGGAATCGTGTTCCACGCCCGGCTCAGGTGCTCGGCCGTCTTGCGGCGGATGTTCGACATCGGCTCGCGCTCGACCTCGCCCCACTTCGAGAAGTCGGGCAGCGGTACGCCTGCGGCGGGCGCGCCGGCCGGCCGCGCCGCAAAGCCGCCCGCGCCGGGCGACGTCGAGGGGACGCTGCTCAGGATGCGGCGGGCATGCTCCTTGACGTCCTCGTCCGAGATGCGGCCGCCGGGGCCGCGCCCCTGCACCTCGTTGATGTCCACGCCAATCTCGCGCGCGAGCCGGCGGACCGATGGTGATGCGGGAGCCGCCGGTTCTTCGCTCGGACGCGGCTGCGGCGCCGGCGCGTCCGCCTTCGGCGCCGGCTCCGCCTGGGCCTGGCGCGCCGACGCCTGCGGCGCAGGCGAAGGGGACGCGGCCGCTGACTGGGATGCTTCGCGTCGCGGCATCGACAGGACCTTCTGATCCTGCTTCGGTTCCGGCTTTGGTTCCGGCTTTGGTTCCGGTTTCGTCACCGGCTTCTGCGCAGCCTTCGCCTCCGCCTTTGGTTCTGCCGCGGCCTTCTCCTCCGGCGCGGGTGCTTCCTCCCTGGCCGCGCCCGAACCGTCTTCGTCGACCGTCAGGATGACGGCGCCGACTTTCACCTTGTCGCCCGGCTTGACCTTGATCTCCTTGACGACGCCGGCGACGGAGGAGGGCACTTCAACGGTCGCCTTGTCGGTCTCGAGCTCGACGACCGACTGCTCTTTCTGGATCGTGTCGCCGACCTTGACGAGCAGGCGGGTCACGTCACCCTGTTCGACGTTTTCACCGAGCTCGGGAACTTTGAATTCCTGCATATCGTGTCGCCGGGTCCGGCGGGACCCGGCCTACGTACGTGGGGCGGGTTCCGCGTCGCGGGGTGGCGCCATCGCGCCGCGGACCCGCCGGTCAACCCGCCGGTCAGGACACCGCGGGGTTCGGCTTCTCCGTGTTGATGTTGAGGTCCTTGATCGCCTTCTGGACGACCGACACGTCCAGCTTCCCGTCGCGCGCCAGCGCATTCAGCGTGGCGGTCACGATGAACTTGCAGTCCACCTCGAAGAAATCGCGGAGCGCCGCACGGTTCTCGCTGCGGCCGAAGCCATCGGTGCCGAGCGAGACGAGCGGACGAGGCAGCCAGCGGTCGATCGCATCCGGCAGCGCCTTCACGTAGTCGGAGGCGGCCACGATCGCACCGTCGGTCCCCTCGAAGCACTGCGTCACGTACGGGACGCGCGGCGTCTCGCCGGGATGCAGGCGGTTCCAGCGCTCCGCCGCGTGTCCCTCGCGATAGAGCTCCTGGTAGCTCGTCACGCTCCAGACGTCGGCGGCCACGCCGTACTGTTCCTCGAGCGTCTTCGCGGCCTTGATGACTTCGGGGAGGATGGCGCCGCTCCCGAGCAGCTGCGCCCGCGCCTTCGGCTCCTTCTTCGCCGACCGCTTGAACAGATACATCCCCTTCAGGATGCCTTCGCGAACGCCCTCCGGCATCGGCGGGTGCTCGTAGTTCTCGTTCATCAGCGTGATGTAGTAGAAGACGCTGTCGCCCTTCACGTACATCCGCCGGATGCCCTCCTCGATGATGACCGCGATCTCGTACGCGAACGCGGGGTCGTAGGAGACCAGGTTGGGCACCGCGAGCGCCAACAGGTGGCTGTGGCCGTCCTGGTGCTGCAGCCCTTCGCCCGCCAGCGTCGTCCGGCCGGCGGTGCCGCCCAGCAGGAAGCCGCGCGCGCGCGAATCGCCGGCGGCCCACACGAGGTCGCCGACGCGCTGCATGCCGAACATCGAGTAATAGATGAAGAAGGGGATCGTGTTGATGCCGTGGGTCGAGTACGCGGTGCCGGCGGCGATGAAGGACGACATCGAACCGGCCTCGGTGATCCCTTCCTCGAGAATCTGCCCCTCTTTCGCTTCCTTGTAATAGAGAAGCGTGTCCATGTCGACCGGCTCGTAGAGCTGGCCGGCGTGCGAGTAGATGCCGACCTGACGGAACAGCGCCTCCATGCCGAACGTGCGCGCCTCGTCGGGAACGATCGGCACGATCAACTCACCGATCTCCTTGTCCTTGAGCATCTTCGCCAGCATCCTGACGAACACCATCGTCGTCGATGCCTTGCGGCCCTCGGTGCCCTTCTCGAACTCGGTGAAGCAGTCGTGCAGCGTCTCGACCTTGATCGGCTCGAATGACGTGATGCGGCGCGGGACGAAGCCGCCGAACTTCTTCCGGCGCTCGAGCATGTAGGTGACTTCGGGGCTGTTGTCGGGCGGACGATAGAACGGCGCCTTCGCGATCTCCGCGTCGGCGATCGGGATGCCGAACCGCGTGCGGAACGCGCGCAGCTCCTCCTCGTTCATCTTCTTCTGCTGGTGCGTGATGTTCTTGCCCTCGCCCGCCTCGCCGATGCCGTAGCCCTTGATCGTGCGCGCGAGGACGACCGTCGGCTGTCCCTGCGTACTGACCGCGGCGGCGTAGGCGGCATACACTTTCGCCGGGTCGTGTCCGCCGAGCGTGAGCTTCTTCAACTGCTCGTCCGACAGATGACTGACCATCTCCGCGAGCTGCGGATACCTGCCCCAGAAATGCTCGCGGAAATAGGCGCCGGGCTCGACCGCGTACTTCTGATATTCGCCGTCGACGACCTCGGCCATCCGCTTGACGAGCAGGCCGTCCTTGTCCTTGTCGAGCAGCGCATCCCACTCGCTGCCCCAGAGCACCTTGATGACGTTCCATCCGGCGCCGCGGAACGCGGCCTCGAGCTCCTGGATGATCTGGCCGTTGCCGCGAACGGGGCCGTCGAGCCGCTGCAGGTTGCAGTTGATGACGAAGATCAGGTTGTCGAGCTTTTCGCGGGCCGCGAGGGTGATGGCGCCGAGCGATTCCGGTTCATCGGTTTCGCCGTCGCCGAGAAACGCCCACACCTTCGAGTCGGAGCGCTTCTTGAGCCCGCGATCTTCCAGGTAGCGCATGAAGCGCGCCTGGTAAATCGCGCAAATCGGCCCGAGGCCCATCGACACCGTCGGGAATTCCCAGAAGTCCGGCATCAGCCACGGGTGGGGGTATGACGACAGACCGCCACCGGCCCTGAGCTCGTGGCGGAAGTGCTCGAGCTTCTCCGCGGGGATGCGCCCTTCGACGAACGCGCGCGAATAGATGCCGGGCGCGGCGTG
This sequence comes from Vicinamibacterales bacterium, assembly GCA_035635535.1. Classification (GTDB taxonomy): domain Bacteria; phylum Acidobacteriota; class Vicinamibacteria; order Vicinamibacterales; family UBA2999; genus Gp6-AA40. The sequence goes on from DASQAX010000277.1 coordinate 4,493, forward strand.
CCCCTGGAAAAAGATGATGTCGCCGTCGTGGTTCTCGCCCTTGCCCTTGAAGAAATGGTTGAAGCCGATCTCGTAGAGCGTGGCGGCCGACGCATAGGTCGAGATGTGCCCGCCAATCCCTTCGTCCAGCTTGTTGGCCTTCACCACCATCGCGAGCGCGTTCCAGCGGACGAGGCTCTTGATCCGGCGCTCGATTTCGCGGCTGCCGGGGAACGGCGGTTCTTCTGCGGGAGAAATGGTGTTGATGTAGGGCGTGTTGGCGGTGAACGGCTGCTTGACGCCGTTGCGCCTGGCGTGATCGGCCAGGGCCCGCAGCAGGCGGCTGACGCGCGCCGGTCCACCGGACTGCAGCACGTAATCGAGCGACTGGAGCCATTCGCGGGTCTCGAGCGCTTCGAGCTCGGCCGCGTCCTTCGGGGCAGTGTTCCGCATTAATCCTCTAAGATCGGACTGCAACCTTCAATTGTAGCGCCATCGACCCATCATGAAACCGCTCAGCACGCTGCTGCCACCCGGCCTCGCTGAGGTGCACCGCGCGATCGTCTCCTGCGAGCGATGCCCGCGGCTCAGACAGTACTGCCGCCGCGTCGCGCAGGAGAAGAAGCGCGCTCATCGTTACGACGCGTACTGGGGACTGCCCGTGCCGGGCTTCGGCGACCCGAACGCCCGGCTGCTGCTCGTCGGGCTGGCCCCCGCGGCGCACGGCGCCAACCGCACGGGCCGCGTGTTCACGGGCGATGGCTCGGGCGATTTCCTGATGTCCGCGCTCCATCGCACCGGGTTTGCGAACATCGCGACGTCGCAGCGAACCGATGATGGGTTGCATCTCACGGACGCATACATCCTCTCGGCCGTGCGCTGCGCGCCGCCGGACAACAAGCCGCGTCCGGAAGAGATCGCGCGCTGCCTCGATCACCTGGAGGTCGAGCTCACGCACCTGCCGCGCGTCCGGGTCGTCGTCGCGCTCGGCAAGATCGGCTTCGATGCCTGGCTGCAGCTGCTCAAGCGGCGGGCCGTGACGATGTCGCCGCGTCCCCAGTTCGGCCACGGCGAGGTGGTGACGTTCGGAGAGGGATTACCGGCGCTCGTCGGCTGCTACCACCCGAGCCGGCAGAACACGAACACGGGCAAGCTCACGGCGCCGATGATGGAGAGCGTGTTTCGGAAAGCAAAACGGTTGCTGGAGGCTGGATAGTGGATCGTGGATGGTGGTTAGTGGCTCGTAGCTAGTGGTTGGTCGTTTGTAACCACGAACCACGAACCACGAACCACCACCAACCAGCTAAGTGGCGGCCGGCCGATGCGCCCGCAGGAACGATCGTATCTGGCGCACCGCCAGCGGAATCCGCTCCGGCGGCTGCTTCCACGGGTACATGCTCACTTCGGCTTTGGGCGCGGACATCGCGCACTCCATCGCCACCGCGAGCGGATGCGCCGGGACATCGTCCGGCAGGACGAGCACGGGCGTCTGGCAACTCCGGACGAAATCGCGCGACACGGTGAAGACGAAATCGGCGTCGGTGCGAAACATCTTCGTCAGATATCTCTCGACCGTGTCCGCCGTGACCTCGGGACGGCGCTTCAGGAAGTCCGGCACCCAGCCGGTCTTGCTGCCGTCGTAAAGCACGTTGGGCATCTCCGGCCGGAAGCCGACCGGCTGCGCCAGGACGGCCGCGGCAACCCGATTGGGGGCCCGCTTCAGCAGGTTCCAGATGAACGGGCCGCCGATGCAGAAGCCCATCACCATGAACTTGTTGATGCCGAGGTGATCCATCAGGGCGAGCTGGTCATCGGCGTGTGAATCCCACGGACGGTCGGCGTCGACCGGACCGGAGGACTGACCGGGATTGGCGTTGCGCAGGTCCGCGGCGATGCAGCGGTATTCGCCCTTGAACTCGTCGACCGAGTTGAAGGGGTTCGCCAGGCCGGCGATCGTCGAGTTCAGCCCGCCGCCGGCGATGAGCAGCAGCGGAAAGCCCGACCCGACCGACTGGTAGTGGATACGTACGGGGCCCTTCTCGAAGAAGGAGCCGGCAGCCCCTTGCCCCCGCTGCTGGGCAAATGCGCGCTTGGCCGCGGCGATCGCGGTCGCAGCGGCGCCGGTTTTCAGGAGATTGCGTCTAATCAGATCGACCATCGGCGTCCTCCGTTGAGCGGATTCTATATCCGCGCCACTCGAAATGGGCCGATCGAAGAGTGTTGACGCAACGACGGCCGCCTGTATGGTGACAGCCACAAGAAATGCGCACCGCTGGGTTGGCTGACCGCTCCACGTTCATCGCCGTGTTGGTGATCGCGTGCGCCTCGCACGCGTACGCACAGCCGCCGTCCGGCGCGATCGCGGGCCTCGTGGTCGATGCGCGAACCATGCAGCCGCTCGGCGGCGTCCTCGTGGAGCTGGCCACGGCCCACCTTGTGACCACGACGGACTCTGACGGCGGGTTCCGGCTCGAAGGCATCCCGCCGGGCAGGTACGAGCTGCTGATCTCGTTCGTGGGCTACGCCTTCACCAGGCGCGATGTCGAAGTGGCCGCCG
>DASQAX010000278.1:0-5154 GCA_035635535.1 Vicinamibacterales bacterium
GCCGGCCGCCTGGTCGGCGGTCTTCCCCGCCTTCATCTCGGATTGCACCCACGCGACGAAGTCGTTGTTGAAGTCGGCGTACTCCTTGAGGTCGGCCGGCTTCATCAGCGTGCTGTGGCCGGTGATGATGGTGTCGTAGTCCTTCAGCCCCGCGGCCGCCTTCGCCAGCGTCTTGCCGTACTCGACCATGCTGCCGCCGTTGCCGGTGTCCACGAGCGGGATGTTCTTGCCCGCGAACGCATCGCCCGCGTGCACCACGCGCGGCGTCCTGAACAGCACCCACGCGTCTCCGCCCGTGTGCGCGCGGCCGAAGTAATAGAGATCGATCTCGTCCTTGCCGCTGCCGATCTTCATCGTGTCCTTGAACGTCCGCTTCGGCAGGAAGCGCGCGCCCGCGCCCTTGAAGGCGTCCATGTTCTGCATGTACGTCTTCGTGTTCTCCTGCGCCACGACGTCCACCGTCGGGCCGAAGAACTCGTTGCTCCCCGTGTGGTCGGGATGGGTGTGCGTGTTGATGATGAGCGAGATCGGCTTGTCGCTGACCGTGCGCACCTTGTCGAGGATCGCCTGTCCCCAGTTGGCGAGCTTGGTGTCGACGATGACGACCCCGCCGTCGGTGACGAAGGCGGCGGTGTTCCCGCCTCCGCCGGTAATCATGTACAGGGTGTCGGTGACCTTCTGAATCTGCGCGACGTTCGGGCCGCCCTGGCGTCCGCCGGCCGCCGCTCCCTGAAAGGCCGAGGTAGCCATCGACAGCGCGCCGATTGCGATGATGGCGCCGAGCACGAATGTCCGTTTCATGGAAATCCTCCGCAGCACCGTCAGAGCATACATCTTCGATTGATCCGCCTGCCCCCAGGGTGTATAACCGCGCCGTGAACCGGCTCGCCGGTTTGATCGCCGCGATCCTGACGGCTGTCACCGTGGCGACAGGGTACGTCCACGCGCAGGGCGCGAAGGAGCCGATCTGGGCGTACGGCTTCCTCTCGCTGCCGGCCTGGGACGACAAGGCCGCGCCGCCGCAGAATCCTCCGACTCGAAGCCTGCGACCGAACGAGGACCGCGAGGACCAGCTGCGGTTGCGGCGGGTCGATGGCTCCGGCGCCACCTACTCGCTCGTTGACGTCCGCGATGGGCACAACGTCATCGACTGGTTCCCCGGCGATCATCCGTCGCCGATGCCCGACATCATCGCGCACGGGCCGAAGAAGCTCGCGGCCACCTCGCGCGGCTGCGGCTCGTGTCACCTGCCGAACGGCAAGGGACGGCCGGAGAACGCCCAGCCGGGCGGCCTGCCGTACGCGTACATCGTTCGTCAGCTCCAGGATTTCAAGCTCGGTTTCAGGCGCAGCGCCGACTGGCGGAAAGCGAACACGCCGACGATGATCAACCTGGCGATGGCGATGACCGACGAGGAAATCCGTCAGGCGGCGGCGTACTTCTCGGCGGTGAAGTGGGACACGCGGTGGGTACGCGTCGTCGAGACCGAGCTCGTGCCGAAGACGCGCATCCAGGGACAGTTGTTCGTCGCGACCGAGAGCCAACGAACCGAGCCGATTGCCGGGCGCATCATCGAGGTCCCCGGCGACAACACGCAGGTGGAGGAGGTTCGAAATCCGCACTTCGGATTCGTTGCCTACGCGCCGATCGGCAGCGTCGCCCGGGGGCGCGAGCTGGTGACGACCGGCGGCTCGATGGTCATCGGCAACCAGGTGGTCCAGGGCAAGACCACCGTGTGCGCCAGCTGCCACGGTCCCGACCTGATGGGCAAAGATGACGTCCCGCCGCTCGCCAACCGATCGCCCAGCTATCTCGCCCGGCAGCTCTATGACTTTCAGCAGGGCACACGCAACGGGCCATCGGCGCCGCTCATGCGCGTCGTCGTCGCGAACCTCACCGCCGACGACATGGTCGCCATCACCGCATACCTTGCGTCGCTCGGACCGGGTTCGCCGGTCACCCCGCCCCCGCCTTTACCTGCTCCGGTGACGAATACGGCCCTCAGGTAGACCGCCCTAACTTCCTGTCCAGTTACGGCCGATAAAGTCCGTTGACGCCAGAATTTCTGGCTTTTCTACCGATTTTCAAGGAGATCTACGAGCAATGGCTGTCGGTATATCTACGCCGATGACGGGCTGGCAGCGCGCCAACGTCCTGGCGGCGGCACAGTATCTTCGCGACGTCGTGACACGCAAGCCCGACGACACGAAGGCCCAGGCGATCTACCAGGGCTTGCTCGAAGTGCTCGAACCAGCCCGGCGCACCATCCGGCAGCAGCGGGAGCTGAGCGAGGCGGCGCGGGCGTCGGTGACGCTGCGCGAGAAGCGCGCGGGGACCGAGCGGCGCAGGACCGATCGGCGCCGCGTGAACCTCGGACCGCCGGCAGTCGAGCGCCGGAAGACCGAGCGTCGCGCCGGGCGCGAACGCCGCACCCGCGCATAAGCGCCCGTTCTTTCAATACCGAAACCGGTGTTCTGTTCTGTTAGTGGCATCTCCGACCTCGGAGTCATCGAACTGCACGGCGCCGCCCATCGCTGCACTGGCACTGCTCGTGCGCCGCGCACGGGCGGACAACCATGTCGATTGAGGCACCCTGGGCATCGAAGAAGGGCGAACGGACGGTAACGCTGCACGCGCACACCCGTCCCGGGTGGCTCACGTACGAGACCTTCTACGGCCTGGCTGAAAAGCCGTTCAGCCTCTCCTCTGACCCGTCGTTCTTCTATCAGAGCAGCGCGCATGCGACCGCGTTCGACGATCTCCTGTCGGGGATCCGCCGCCGCGAGAGCCTGAGCGTGCTGAGCGGTGACATCGGCACCGGCAAGACGACGCTGTGCCGGACGGTGCTCGGGAACCTCGATCGGCAGACGTTCAGCGCGTTTGTCGCCGATCCGTTCGCGACGCGAGAGGACCTCCTCAAGGTCGTCCTCGTCGAGTTCGGCATCGTCTCTCACGAAGATCTCGCGTCGGGCCGGCTGCGGGGCGCGTCGCGCACGGAGCTGAGCTACCTCCTCTACGAATTCCTCGGCACGCTGTCGCCGCTGCAGGCCTTCGCCGTCGTCTTCATCGACGAGGCGCAGAACCTGTCGCTGCCGCTGCTCGAGGAAATCCGGATCCTCTCCGATTCGGACGGGCGCGAGCGGCAGCTGCAGGTCGTCCTCGTCGGGCAGCTCGAGCTGCGCGAGAAGCTGCGGCTTCCCGAGATGCGGCAGGTCGCGCAGCGCGTCACGGTCTGCTGCGGCCTCGAGCCGCTCGATCGCGACGGCGTGGACGGGTACATCGCGCATCGCCTGCACGTCGCCGGCGGGACGCCGGACCGCGTCCGGTTCTCGAGCGACGCGAAGAACGCCATCTACGATGCGTCGTGCGGCGTGCCGCGGTTGATCAACCGTCTCTGCGACCGCGCCCTGTATCACGGTCACCTCGCGCGCGCCGTCGTCATCGACGAGGGGCTGTTCGCGCTCGCCCACGCCGAGCTGAAGCCGCTGCTTCCGTCCCGCGCGCGGGAGCCGCGCCTCGTCCTGTTGTCGCCGGACGCCGACGCGATGGCCACCTTCCCGAGCGAGAGCGGCATGACGCCCTCGGCATCGAGCCCGCTGCCAACCGTCGCGGCCGCGTCAACGCTCGAGGCGCAGCCGCCAACGCTCGAGGCGCAGCCGCCAACGACGCCCGTTGTCCGGCCGGCGCCAGTTCTCGAGGCCACGACGCCAGCGCGCGCGCCAGCGAGAGCGCGGCTCGCGCCGGCGGCGCCGACGGTTGTGCCCGTGGATGGCGCCGACGCGTGGTTTGCGGAAACCGATGCGCGCGTCAAGCAGGCCGCCGAGGCCGATCCCACGCAGCTGCCGGCTTTCCACGACGCTCCAATCTCGCCGCTTCCGACCGGGACGGCGCCTCATCGCCGGCGCAGCAGCATTCCGCTGACGCACATGGAAATGCTGCAGCGCGCGTGGCTGCGGCGGCTGAAGATTGCCGTGGTGCTGCTCGTGATCGTCGGAGGGGCGGCGTTCGGCTTCACGCTCGCGTTCAGCATCCTCTCCCAGCCCGTGATGTCGCCGGCGGTCGCAAGCCCCGCGCCGCCGTCGCTGCCGACGCCGCTCGTCATTCCGGCCCCACCGGCGGACGATCAGCCGCCCTCCGCCGGCATCCAGTCGGCTGCGACCGCCGAACAGACGCTTCCGCAAAATTAATCCGCCGATCCGGCGCGCGTTGACCTCGGCGCGCGGCGCGTGCTACGGTCGCGCCGAATTCGGCGGGTCCGCGATGCGATGGCTCTGGTCCGCACCGCGGGACCCGCCCCGGTTCGGCGGGTCCGCGATGCGAGGGCTTCAGTTCGCACCGCGGGACCCGCCCCACGTACGTGTGAGGGGCGATGATGCAGCGCAGGCGAATCTTCGCGGGTGGTGCGGTGCTGCTGCTGTTGTGCGCGGGCGCGGTGCTGCGCGCGCAGCTGCCCCTCGACATCGCTCGGGACAGGGCGTCCGCCGACCTCGTTCTCACCAACGGCAAGATCATCACCGTCGACGAGAGGTTCACGATCGCGCAGGCGGTCGCCATCAAGGGCGATCGGGTGGTCGCGGTCGGGACCAACCAGCAGGTCGGGCAGCTGGCCGGGCCGTCGACCCGGCGCATCGATCTGCGCGGGCGCTCGGTGGTGCCCGGCCTGATCGACAACCACATGCACCTGCTGCGCGCCGGCACGACGTGGACGCGCGAGGTGCGGCTCGACGGCGTCGAGTCGCGCAAGCAGGCGCTGGATCTGTTCGCCGCGCGCGCGAAGACGATTCCGCCGGGCGACTGGGTCTACACGATCGGCGGCTGGTCGGTGGACCAGTTTGCCGACAGCCGCGCGAAGTTCACGCGCGAGGAGCTCGATCGCCTCGTCCCGAATCATCCGGTGGCGATCCAGGAGTCGTACTACCGCACGTACCTGAACAGCCGCGGGCTCGAGGCGTTCGGCATTCGCGACGGCGCGCCGGACCCGGCGGATTTTCCAAAGGGATCGATCGTGCGCGCCGCCTCGGGCCGCGCGAGCGGCATCGTCGAGGGCGGCATGGGCGCGGTGCGCGCGATCGCCGGGAAGATGCCGCGCGTCCCCGAGGCCGGGCTCGAAGCGAGCACGCTCGCGATGATCAAGGACATGAACCGCGCCGGCCT
>DASQAX010000279.1:0-4134 GCA_035635535.1 Vicinamibacterales bacterium
AGTCCCGATCGCGTCTTCATGCTGGAGCGCGGCGAGTTGCCGGCCATCCAGCGTCCCGCGCCGAAGGCGTTCCCCGAGATGGGCCCGAGTCTCTCCTTCCCTGTCGGACAGGCGCCGTTCAGGAACGCGTCGCAGGGCATGGTCGCGAGCCCGCCCGGCGCGGGAGGCCCCGGCGCGGATCCCGAGGATCCCGCGCAGGCCTGGAAGGGACGCATGGGGATCGACGCGCGATGGGAGCACACGGTGGTCGCCTTCAACGCCGCCGGCGACATCGTCGAGCAGTGGACGCAGTGGGACAAGATGCTGCGGCGGCCGCACTCGGTCTACATCAACCCGTACGACGCCGAAAAGCACGTCTGGATCGTGGACGACCACAGCCACGCCCTCTTCAAGTTCACGCACGACGGCAAGACGCTCGTGCAGACGATCGGCACGCCGAACAAGTCGGGCGCGGACGCCACGCACTTCAACCGGCCGACGTTCCTGACGTGGCTGCCGGACAGCACGATGTTCGTCGCGGACGGCTACAACGGGACGCGCGTCGTGAAGTTCGACAAGGGCGGCAAGTTCGTGACGGCATGGGGCACCCGCGGCAACGGCCCGAGCCAGTTCAACGTCGTCCACGGCATCACGTCGGATCCCGTCACGCGCCGCGTCTACGTCAGCGACCGCGGCAACAAGCGGATGCAGGTGTTCGACGAGAACGGGAAGTTCCTCGACCAGTGGCCGTTCTCGCCGGCGTCGAACACGCAGTTCCTCATCATCCCCGCCGACCGCTCTGGGATCTGGGCGTTCGAAGACACGACGGCCAAGGTGGTGAAGTACGACTTCGACGGCCACTTCCTGTACGCGTGGGGGACGCTCGGCGACCATCCGGGCGGCTTCTTCAACATGCACGGCGCGAGCGTGGACCAGCAGGGGAATCTCTACATCGCGGAGGTGGGCAACGGCCGGCTGCAGAAGTTCCGGCCGCGGGCGGGCGCCAACAAGGCGCTGCTCGTCGGCCCGCCCGTGTACGCCGCCTGGAGATAGCAAGGCGCCGATTCACAACGGAGAACGGATCATGCGCAGCACCGTCGTCGTCGCCGTCCTGTTCGCATCGACTGCGGGTTTCTGGATCGGAGCCGCGGCGGCGCAGGGCGCGGCCGCCGCTCCTCCCGGTGCGCGGCAACGGTGTCTCGCGCTGAACAACCTGAAGATTCCCGCGGCCTCGATCGGCTTGCCGACCAGCGGCGCCACCGTCGTATCCGCCGCATTCGTCACCCCCACCGACGCCGGCAACGCCAATGGCGAAGTCTGCAAGGTGCTCGGCAGGATCCATCCGGTCGATCCGATTGCGCCCGACATCAAGTTCGAAGTCAATCTCCCGACGCGGTGGAACAACCGCATGCTGCAGATGGGCGGCGGCGGTTTCGACGGGACGCTCGTCACGGGGCTTGGCGGCGCGTCGAACCAGGTTCCGGCCTCGCCGACGCCGCTGGCGCTCGGCTACGTGACCGCCGGCAGCGATTCCGGTCATGAAACCGCCGGCGGGTTCGACGGCCGTTTTGCCCTGAACGCCGAATCGTTCGCCAATTTCGGCAGGCTGCAGATCAAGAAGACGCACGACGTCGCGATGGCGCTCGTCCAGAAGCGGTACGGCGCGTCACCGAGGCACTCGTATTTCATCGGCGGGTCGCAGGGTGGCCACGAAGCGTTGATTGCCGCGCTGTTCTACACCGCGGACTACGACGGCATCGTCGCGCACTACCCGGCGTACGACATCACGCTGATGCACCTCGCGGCGCAGCATCGCGCCCGCGCGCTGTTCCGTGGTCCCGACACCTGGATCAGCCCTGACAAGATGAAGACGATTGCGACAGCCGTCTACGCTGCGTGCGACGGGCTGGACGGCGTCACCGATGGCATCATCAGCAACGTCGCGGGCTGCAATCGTGTGATGACGATGGACGCGCTTCGGTCCAGGCTGCGGTGTCCCGAAGGCCGCGACTCGGGCGCGGCATGCCTGTCCGACGGTCAGCTCGCGACCGTCGAGACCTTCAACACGCCGTTCTCCCTCGGGTTTCCGGTCTCCGCGGGATTGAGTGTCTTTCCGAAGCTCGCGATGCTCGACGGCGCCACCTTCCTGAACGCGCTTGGCCAGGGTCCCGTACCGTCAACCTGGCCGACCAACCAGGACGCCACGCAGTATGCGGAAGCGTCGGGCACGGTGCGATACGTGATTACGCGTGACGTGACCGCCGACCCGCTGGCATTCGACCCCGGCAAATGGGCGACCCGAATTACCGAGGTCTCGGAAGCCTGGGACGCGAACAGCGTCGACCTGTCGCAGTTCATGAGCAAGGGTGGAAAGATGATCCCGTCAGCTACTACGAGCGCCTGGTCGCGCGATTCGGACAGGCCGCCGCCGACACGTTCGTCCGCTTCTATCGCATCCCGGGATTCGCGCACGGCAACGGCCTGTTCAACGCGAAGTTCGACGCGCTGGGCGCACTGGACGCGTGGGTGGACGGTGGGCGCGCGCCCGGAACCCTTGAAGCCGTCGACATCAACCCCGAGAACCACCAGCGGCGCCGGCCGATGTGCGTCTACCCGTCATGGCCGCGATACACGGGCACCGGTGACGTCAACGCGGCGTCCAGCTTCAGGTGCGTGACGGGCGACGACGCGAGCCAGACCAACTAGGCGGCGTCGTCAGGCGCGCTGCAGCAGCGGCCGCAGCGTGCGGATGTCTTTCACCGTTTCCAGCGCGAGCAGCGCGTCGATCAGCTTCCCGGTGTTCGCGCCGCCCAGCACCGGCGACATCAGGTCTTTCGCCTTGTCCACGACCTCGCTTCGCGGCATCGGATTGCGGACCGTGCCGCGCACGGCTTCGACGCGATCGGAGAGTTGCGTGCCGTCGTCGAGCGCGACCTCGACGATCGCCACGCGCGCCGGGAGGAGGCGTGTGAGCGCGGCGTCGGGCACGTACTTCACCTTGCTTCGCTGACGCAGCACGGCCGCGTCCTTCATCCGCGGCTTGTCGTGCGCCGCCTTGAACGAGGCGGTCTTGTCGAGCAGCATGACCGCCACCATGTGCTGCAGGCAGATGTCCGGGATGTCGCGGTTGTCCACGACGCTGCCGACCGACGGCGCGAGATGGACCGTGACGGCCTTGACGGCGTCCGCTTCGAACGGCCGTTTCTTCCGGATGTTCTCGATGGCGTCGAGCGGCGCCTGGATGGGCGTCCCCACCGTCCATTTCTTGATGTCGGTGTTGACGATCTCGTACCGCTCGCCCAGCTTGTCGATGAGCGCCGACGGATTGCCCTTCGGCGCGTTCACCTGGAAGAAGTTGTCGTCGCCGGAGAACACGTCGTCCACGCCGTTCCAGCCGGAGCGGACGAGCAGCGCCGCGGTGACCCCGTTGCGCGCCGGCATGCCCGCGAACACGAATCCCTTCTCGATGTGGTCGGTGTCGCGTTCCCAGATCGCGTAGCCCGCCGCCTGCTGCGACGCGTAGTCGAGCAGCCAGCGCATCTGCTGCGCGGTCAGGCCGGCGATGCAGCCCGCGGCGGCGGCCGACCCGAAGTTGCCCGCGTACGCGTGCGTGCTCCGGCGGCTGTCGTTCCTGAACGCGATCGCGTCGAGCGCCATCGTGAGCCGGGTCCCGATGTCGTAGCCGAGCGTCACGGCACGCAGGTACCGTTCGCCGCTCGAACCGGCCTCCTCTCCGAGCGCCAGCGCCGCGGGCACGATGGACGCGCCCGGATGCGACTGCGACGGACCGTGCGAGTCGTCTGTCTCGTCCGAGTGCGCGAGGACGCCGTTGACGAGCGCGGCGTCCATCGGCCCGGTGAGGATGCTGGAGCCGACGACCGTGGCCACGGGGCGGCCGGCCTGCGCCCGCGCGAGCGCCAGCGCGGCCTTGCCGGGCGGCAGCTCGGAGCCGGAGACGATCGCCGCAAAGGTGTCGAGGATGTGATGTTTCGCCTTCTCGATGACTTCCGGCGGCAGCGCCCGATCTTTGGCGGCGGCCATATAGCTGCTGAGCGCGGCCATCACGGGAGCGGCGGCCTGCGCGCGAAGCCTGATCGAGGGCAGCGCAGCGGACGAGAGCATCAGCGCGCCGCGATTGAGCAGCTCGCGGCGCGA
>DASQAX010000280.1:0-12234 GCA_035635535.1 Vicinamibacterales bacterium
CCACAGCCCAGCCGGCGATGACGAGGAGTAGGCGGGGAAGAGGCCGTCCCGGCACGTGCATTCGCGGTGAGCGCACGATACGCGTGACGGCGAGGATGGGAAATCGTCCAGAAGTCCCGTGCTGTGGCACTCAAGTGCCCACAGCACAAGGGCTTGTTGGAGCTACTTATCCTCGGTACTACCGTTCGCGGTAGCGTTCGATGCGCGGCTGCCCCGTATCGCTCTCGCGATCGCGGTCGTCTTCGCCGCGGGCGATCATGAGCTCGCTTTCGGGCTCTGAGGCCGGGATCGGGGAGCCGGGATCCGGGATCCGGGGTTCTTGGTTCGTTGTTCGTGGTTCCTGGCCCGCCGTTCGCTCGTACGTCCCCGTCTCGCGCTCCGGTGCGTCAACCGGGCGCGCCCTTGTCACATCGGAGTCCGCGCGCGGCGGCGTCACCGCGAAGCCGCTCGAGTCGCTCATCCAGACACCGGTCATCAACCACGTCGGCGTGCGGTAGACCGGCAGGTTCTCGTAGACGGGCCGTCCGTCGTACGGCTTGGTATCGGGCGCGAAGACGCGATGGAGGCGCCGCTCGTACCGCAGCGCGTCGCTGTCGTCCATCGCGGTGAACGCGCTCGGGCTGAACTCCGGATAGCGGCCCAGCTCCGCGCGCGTCAGCGACGTGTGCAGCGTGCCTCCCTCGTCGGCTTCGATCTGGCCGATCGGCACGACGTATCGCCGCCCCGCGAACCAGCCGCGCGAGTCGATCACGTAGTAGATCGGCCGGCCGGTTCCGCTGTCGACGACGAACCCGTCGAGCGTGCCGAGGTGTTCGCCCGTCTTGTTGTGCAGGTGCACGTCGCGCTCGTGCGCTTCGGGAAAATCCGCCGCGCCGACGAAGCGAAGCCGCGAGCGATAGCGGGTCGACTCCTCGAGGAGATCGTCGCCGGCGGCCTGGTTGATGCCGCGCTCCGCGAGCCTCGTCAGCACGTGGTCCGTGTGGCCCTCCTCATCGAGCGTCTGCTGGAGAATCCGGACCGCGTCGTAGTCGCCGAGCGCTTCGGCATAGCTGCGCGCTGTCCCGTAAGACGCCATCTCGTAGTGCTCGATGCGCTGCGCGGCGGCAATCAGCGCCGCGTCGAGCGTCTCGCCGCGTTCCGTGTCGTCGAGCCTGCGCCGTCCGTCCTCGATGAGCGCGGCGATCGCGCCGCTCGGAATCGCGCGCGGCGGCTCGTTCAATTGCTCGAGCAGCAGCCGGAGCCGCTCGATCTGCACCTGCGTTTCCCCGTGGTGGTCCTCGAGGGCGCGGCGCAGCCGCTCGGATGTCGCTCGCGTCGCCATGATGGGAAGCTCGGCGACCATCTGCTTCTCCGCGTGCATGAGGTCGTGGAGCTCGGCTGCATACAGATCGCGAAGTGTCACAGTTGCCATAACGCAGCTGATTGCAGGACATAGGCCAGTGGCGGACCACGGGAGACAACGGCCAACGCCCAACGGAGAACCGGCGATAATCGGCTGTGGTCAAGTTCGAATCGCTCGACCCCGAGATTCGCGGCGTGCTCGGCAAGAAGGTGAGCGAGCTCGGCCTCAAGGTGGAAGGATCGCCGGTCGAGGGCTATGTCCGCCAGCTGTACAAGGAGATCGAGCGCCGCGGGTTGAACAAGTTCCGCCCCGTCTGCTATCTGACCGACGAATGGGGCTGTCCGGACCAGCAGCCGGTGCTCGGCATCCCGTTCTACCTGGCGGACGCGAAGCTGCGGAAGCTCGAAAAAGCGGTTGACGCGCTCGAGAGCGAGCGCCAGATCATGATGTACATGCGCCACGAGGCGGGCCACGTGTTCAACTATGCGTATCGCCTCTACACGACGCCCGAGTGGCGGAGGCTGTTCGGCCCGTTCTTCCGCCCGTATCGCGACGACTACCGGCCGGTGCCGTTCAGCAGGAAGTACGTGCGGCACATCGAGGGGTGGTACGCGCAGAAGCACCCCGACGAGGACTTCGCGGAGACCTTCGCGGTATGGCTGACGCCACGGTCGGGATGGCGCCGCACCTACAAGGGGTGGCCGGCGTTGCAGAAGCTTCGCTACGTGGAACGCGTCGCGCGCGCGGTCGCGGACCTCGAGCCGATCGTCAACACCGGCGAGGTGGACATCACGCCCGACGACATCGACGTCTCGGTGGAACAGTTCTACCGGCAGGCGGACGAGGAACGGCAGGCGCGGATCGATCTTGCGCTGGACGCGCACCTCGGGCAGATCTTCCTGATGCGCAAGCGCAAGGAATCGAAGCCTGCGGCCGATATCGTGAACAGGTACGCGCCGGAGCTGATCGAGAAGATCACCTACTGGACCGGTGTACGCCGGCCGATCGTCCGGGGGTTGATCGATTCCATCTGCCGCAACTGCCAGCGGATGAAGCTGTGGGGCGAGGTCGGCGAGGAGGCGCGCTACCTGGTGGAGATCACGGCGCTCGCCACCACGCTGGCGATGAATTTCCTGACGAGCGGGCGATTCGAGACCTAGATAGTGGAGGGGACCTTCAGGTCCGCCTTGTGAACGATGGGAAAGCTGAAAGTCGTCATCATCTTCGACCGCGTGCTTATGGACGAAGCGGAGGAAGCCGCCTCCGAGAAGACGCCAATCATCCGCACGCTCGACAAGAAAGAGGTCGAGGAAGAAGTCGCGGACGCGCTGACCAAGCTCGGCCACGAGCCCGTTCTCTACGAAGTGGACGGGACGATGAAGAGCCTGCTCGGCCTCGCGCGCGTCGACTGCGATCTGGTGTTCAACCTGTGCGAGTCGTTCGCGGGCGACGATACCGCCGATTTCAAGATTGCGGCCTACCTCGAGCTGATCGGGAAGAAGTACACCGGCTCGGGGACGCACGGCCTGATGCTCGCGCAGGACAAGGCGGTCGCGAAGAAGATCTTCGCGTTCCACGGTATCCACACGCCGACCTTCGCCAAGTCGTTCCGCGGGCGCCTCGACTTCTCCCACGACCTCCACTTCCCGGTCATCGTCAAGCCGGCGCGCGAGGACGGCTCCATCGGCATCGAGTTCAGCGCGGTCGTGAACTCGATCCGCGAGCTGATGGAGCGGATGGACTGGCTGCACGCCAACTTCGACTCGCCGGTCCTGATCGAGGAGTACATCGAGGGGCGCGAGATGTATGTCGGCGTCATCGGCAACGACAAGGCCGAGGCGCTGCCTGTCGTCGAGCTCGATCTGTCGAAGCTCCCCGACGGGACGCCGCGCATCGCGGCCGCCGAAGTGAAGTGGGGAAAGGGAACGAAAGCGTATCGCGATACCAAATCCGCGATCGCGACCGATGTGCCCGAGGAGACCGTCGCGCTCCTGCAGCAGACGGCGGTCGCCGCCTACCAGGCGCTGGAACTGCGTGACTACGGGCGCGTCGACATGCGGCTCCAGCCGGATGGCCGCGTGCAGGTCATAGAAGTCAATCCGAACCCATGGCTGAGCTCGCGGGCCGAATTCGTCATGGCGGCCCGAAAATCAGGCCGGACCTATCCACAGCTCATCGCGGAAATCGTCGAGTTGAGCACCTCCAGGGCCTGATCCCCAGGCGGACGCGCCTAAAGGCTTGTCCGACAGGCTTTAACAGGCCGTACCTAGGGGTGGAAGCGCCGCCCGCTGCCCAATCGACAACCCTGCAGCCAACCGTCGATTTGGACGGCTGAAACGCCAAAAACGCCCCTTTTTCTGGCGTTTTTCGTTGTGATGCTCGGTTATGTGGGCTATACTCATTGATGCAGTTCCCGGCCGAAAGGCCGGTCCTTCCACCTTCTTCCTGCTACGAGGGAAACGTGACATTCCAGGTCGGCGACAAGGTCATCTACCCGAACCATGGGCTCGGTATCGTTGAACGCATCGAAGAGAAAACCATTCTTGGCACTACCTGCGGATTCTTTCACCTGCGCATCGTGTCGAACGACACGACCGTGCTGGTTCCCGTCGCCAACGTTGACGGCGTCGGCCTTCGCAAGGCGATCACCGACGACGAGGTCGAGCGTCTCTTCACCCTCCTGAGCGACGGCAAAATCGACAATCACCAGAACTGGAAGGGCCGTTTCAAGGACAACTCGGACAAGATGCGCACGGGGTCGATCTACGACATGGCCGACGTGCTCAAGAGCCTCACCTTCCTGAGCAAGTCGAAGAGCCTGTCGTTCCGCGAGAAGCGGATGCTCGATCGCGCCAAGGCGCTGATCATCTCCGAGATCTCCGAGGTTATCCGCGAGAAAGCCCTCGCCGTCGAGGAGCGTGTCGACCAGGCGCTGGAGAAGTGTTTCGTCGTCAAGGCGCGCAACATGGCGCGCACCGCGTCGCGTTCGAAGATCACCAAGACGGTCAAGGCCGTGGCGGTGGTTGCCGTCCCGAGACGTGCAGCCGCCCGCGCGTCCTAGGTCGTCACGTTCGTCGCCAGTTGTTTCCACCTTCTTCGCCACCCGGGCGGGACCTTCCGCCCGGGAATTTTTTTGTACGCAAGTAGACTGCGATATCTTGCTCATCATCCCGGCCGTTCGATCCGTCATCACCTACATCGCGTCGCTGGCCTACATCGCGGTCGCGGGGCCGCTCGGCCTCATATTCGCCACCGTGTTCCGCTGGAAGCGCGGGCTCTACGCAATCGGACACGGGGGAACCTGGCTGGCCCTGGCGCTGGCGGGCATCCGGTACCGGGTGACGGGACGCGAGCACCTGCCACGTGGCGCGGCCGTCTTCTGCTCGAACCACGAGAGCAACGTCGACCCGCCCGTGCTGTTCCGATCGCTGCATCCGCAACTGCACATCCTGTACAAGGCCGAGCTGCATAAGTTCCCAATCATGGGAGCGGCGTTCGACGTCGGCGGCTTCGTCGCGGTGGAGCGCGACAACCGCGAGCGCGCGATGGAATCGATCGGCCGGGGCGCCGCCTCGCTGCGCGCGGGCAACTCGTTCCTCATCTTTCCCGAGGGCACCCGGAGCCGCACCGGCGACCTGCTGCCGTTCAAGAAGGGCGGCTTCATCATGGCCATCCAGGCGCAGGTCCCCATCGTCCCCGTGGCCGTCCAGGGCGGCCGCGCGGCGATGAGGAAGGGGAGCGTCATCGTCCGGCCGGTCCGCGTGAGCGTCAGAATCGGAGAGCCCATTCCGACGAGGGGGCTGACGGTCAACGACCGTGACAGGCTCATCGAACGTGTCCGGAGTTCGATTCGCGCGTTGTTGGACGAAGGACCGCTCTGGACGTAGACTGGCTAGGCCAAGCCCTGCTGTGCACGAACCATGCGTCGTTGCTGCCTTGCGCTGATAGCGCTCGTTTCGCTCGCGGCGACGCCGGGTGCGCAGTCTCCGTCGCCTGATTCACGGCCCCAGCCGCCGTCTTTCATCCGTCTCGACATCCATCCGACGGCCGATGGCCGCGCGGTGCAGGACCTGACCGCGGCCGATCTCGATCTGCTCGAGGACGGCACGCCGCAGAAGATCGAGACGCTCACGCACGCCGCCGGTCCCGCGCACTCGTTCGTCGTGTTCCTCGACACGCCCCACATGCGCTTTGAAGGCGCGCGCGACGTCCGCGTGGCGCTCGTCCGCTTCCTCGATCGGCTGCTCGACGAAGACGACGTGGTGGGCGTGATGACGCCGGAGATGACGCCGCCCGACATCCGCTTCGGGCCGAAGGAATCGATCATTCCCGCGATCATGCAGGACGAGACGTTCTGGGAGCGGGCGCGCGTCGGGTCGCGCGATCCGAAGGAGGACCGCTACGCGCAATGCTTCCCCGCCAACGAGTACCGCGACGTCGCGAGCGAGATGCAGGAGCGGCACCGCGAACAGGCGACGCTCGACGCGTTCTCGCGCCTCGTCGATTTCCTCTCGACGCGTGACGCGCGGACCGCGGTCATCACGCTGACCGACGGCTGGCGGCTGTTCGGACCGAGCGGCCGCCTGAGCAGCAACATCAGCAGCAGCCGGCCAGGCGGCTTCGGAGGGTCCGGAGGTGGCGGAGGGCGCGGACGCGGCGGGTTCCCTGGCGGCGGCGGATTCCCGCGTGGAGGCGGCGGGCAGGGCGGCGCGAACCCGCCCCAGGGCGGCGGGGACAACGGCGGCCGAGAGGTGGGCGCCGTGTCGCGAACGGAGTGCGAGGCCGACAGGCTCGCGCTGGCCGCGCTGGACGATTCGCGGCGGCTCGATCGCATCGTCGACGCCGCCAATCGCGCGATGACGGCGTTCTACACGATCTACGCACGGGCGATTGCCGCGGAGCAGACGCCGAACGGCCGGCCGCCGGCCGTGGTCGCGAACCAGGAGCAGGACCCGGCATCCAGGATGGACGCCATGCGGCAGCTCGCGGTGAACACCGACGGCATGGCCATCATGACGACCGCCGCGCTCGACGGCGGGCTGACTCGCATCGCCGGCGACATGTCCGCCTACGACGTGCTCACCTACCGCTCGACCAACAACCGCCTCGACGGGAAGTTCCGCACGGTGACGGTACGCTCGCTGCGGCCCGGCGTCACCGTTCGCACGCGGCGCGGATACCGGGGCGCGAGCGTGGACGACGTGCTCAGCGGCAGCACGTCAACGGCTGTCGATTCCGCATTCGGATCCGTTGCCGCCGTCAGCCCGCGCGCCAACTTCAGGGTGCGCACGGCGATGGCACGCGCTGGAGAAGGGTCCGACGCGATGCTGTGGGTGATCGGCGAGCTCGATTACCGCGCCCGCCGCGAGGTGACGTGGACGGCCGGCGCGGTTGCCGACATCACGCTGGTCGGCGCCGACGGACAGGAAGTGGTCGCCAAGAGCGTGGACGTGGCCGCCAACGCGCTCTCGTTCACCATGCGCGCGCCCGAGACGGGCGGTCTCGCGCCGGGCGAGTACGCGGTCCGCGTGCGGCTTCGCCCGAACAACCAGGATGGCCTTCCCGTCGCCGACACCGCGCGCGTCGTCGTGCCGAGGACGCTGCCGGCGCTCGGCGACAGCCTGCTGTGGCGGCGCGGCACGTCAACGGGCCCGCAATACGTCATCACCGCCGACCCGCGGTTCCAGCACAGCGATCGCATCCGCGTGGAGATTCCCACGCGCGCGGCGGGCACACCAGGCGGCCGGATGCTCGATCGATTCGGCAAGGCGAACCAGGTTCCGGTCACGGTCACCGAACGGCAGGACGAGTCGAACGAATTCCGTTGGATTGTCGCGGAAGCGGTGCTGGCGCCGCTGGCGCCCGGCGATTACGCGATCGAGGTCACGCTCGGCGACGCCAGGCAGGTGACCGCGTTTCAGCTGGTTCCGTAGGCGGACCTGAAGGTCCGCCTCTACGTCCGATGACACCCGCTTGCGTCAATTCCCGCCGACCGAGAAGGTCATGCTCCACGGCTTGATCGGCGCGCCGTCGAACGTCTTCACCCCGTCGAGCAGCTCGATCTTGATCGTGCGGAACGCCTCGAGCGGCTTCGAGGGCTTCAGCACGACCGCGTGCGTGCCCGCGTCGTAGGACGCCTGCACGTCCATCGTGCCTTCGGGCGGAGCGCCGCCGATGTAGCTGAAACGGAAATGCCCGTTCAGCGTCGGCGGGTCGATGCCGCGCGAGAACTGCACGCGAATCGGCGCGGTCGGCGACACGTTGGTCTCCCCGTCGGTTGGCGAGCTGAAGACGATCTCGCCGGGCTCCTTCGGTGGCGGGGGCGCTTCTTCGACGACGACGCGCGTCGCCGGGGCCTGCGCGGGAACGATCGTCTTCGCTTCGAGCAGCACGAGGCCGCGTTCGCGCTTGATGACGCCGCTCACCTGCAGCCAGTGGCTCGTGTCCACCCGCGCGTCGACGTTGAGGTCGAACCCCTTGCCCTTCGGCCGCAGCCCCGTGACCCACACGGCGCCCTCCGTGCTGCGCAGCACGAAGTCGTACTTGTCCTTCGCGGGGGCCGCCGGGACGTCGCCAAACAGGTTGCGGCCGCCGAACTGGCCGGTGACCGACACCGACTGGCCGTCGAACTTCCAGGGCTCGAGCGCGATCAGGCGGACCGTCGGCGCCGATTCCGGTCCCGCCGTCGCGACGTTCGTGATGTTGAGGAGCAGCTCCTCGCCCGGCTGCGGCCAGTGATCGGGATCGGGTTTGTTCTCGTAGCGTCCGAGCCGCGGGTCGGATGCCGTCAGGCGGCCGACGTCGTACAGCTGCGCGCGCACTTCGACAGGTCCGTTCACCGTGCTGACGTCGTTGAGCATCACCTGTATCTCGCTGTCGCCCCCGCGCAGCGACACGCGCCGGCCGTTCTCGACGAACTCGCCGCGGAGCACGACGTTCTGCAGGTGGAAGTAGCCCGGGAAGCGCCGAAGGGCGTCGATGGTCGTGAGGTGGCGCCCGGAGCTCTGGGACCACGAAGGCCTGGCGGCAAACACGAAGACCACGAAGAGCGCAAAAGCCCAGAGGCCTGTTCGCGTCCTTCGCCCCTTCGTGGTCATCCCCACCTACTCATTCTACTTTGCGCATCGCGGTGCGGGCGACGATGACCGCGAGCGCGAGAAAGAGCAGCGCGGTTGCGATCTGGCCCGATACTGCGTCGGAGTGAAGGGCCGGAAGGACGTTGCCAACCGCTTGGAAGATGGCGATGCTTCCCGTGCCGATCAGGATGGCGAACAGGATGCCGGCAAGCGAGCCGCCGGCAATCAGGCCCGAGCTGAACAGGGTGCCTGCGCTCAATTCGGATTCTTCGGCCTTGCCGGTCTTGCTCTCCACCCACGCACGCACGAGCCCTCCGGCGAAAATCGGCGCCGTGGTCGCAATGGGCAGGTAGGAGCCGACCGCAAACGAAAGCGACCGGATGCCGCACAGTTCGAGGGCAAGGGACAGGAACACACCGATGAGGACCAACCCCCACGGCAGGTTCTGGTTCAGCAATCCCTTGATGATGGTCGCCATCAGCGTGGCCTGCGGCGCGGCCAGGTTCTCCGAACCGATGCCGCCGAGGTTATTGTGCAGGTAGAGCAGCGTGATCCCGATGACCGACGCCGACGCGATGACGCCGATGACCAGTCCAATCTGCTGATAGAGCGGCGTCGCGCCGACGATGTAGCCGGTCTTCAGGTCCTGCGAGGTGTTGCCGGCGTTCGCGGCGGCAATGCAGACGATCGCGCCGACGCCTATGGCGATCGGGGAATACATGTCGCCTGTCCATCCGAGCGCCACGAAGAGCAGGCACGTCAGGATCAGCGTGGCGATGGTCATGCCGGAAATCGGGTTCGACGAGGTGCCGATCAGACCGGTGATGCGCGAGGAGACGGTCGCGAAGAAGAAGCCGAAGATCAGAATCAGGATCGCGGCGAGCGGGTTGCCGAAGGTCGGCAGACCCGGGACGACCGCCAGGAAGATCCCCAGCAGCAGCGATCCGCCGATGACCACGGTCATCGGGATATCACGTTCGGTGCGCAGCCGGGCGGCACCGCCGGCGCCGGCGGCGAAGTCGCGCATCCCTTCTCGCGCCGACGAAATGATGGTTGGAATCGTCCGGCCGAGCGTAATCAAACCCGATGCGAGCACGGCGCCCGCCCCGATGTAGCGGATATAGGCGCTCCACAGCTGCGACGGGCTCATTTCCGAGATCAGGAACGGCTGGCCCGTGGCCGGGTTGTTCGCGTAGTTCGGGTGGATCGGTGGAAATGGCACGGTGATGAACGAGCCGAGAATCGAGAGCAGTGGCAGCAGCACCAGCCACGACAGCACGCCTCCCGCGAACATCGTCCCCGCGATGCGAGGCCCGATCACGTAGCCGACACCGAGATATTCCGGAGACACGTCGATATTCAGCGTCGCGTTGGGGAACTGGCTGGTGCGCGGCATCGAATACCCGATGTCCTGCCGGAACACATTCAGGGTCCACGAGAGCGATTTCCAGAGCGCGCCCACGCCAACACCGCCGAAGACGAGCGCCGCCAGCTTGCCTCCTCGCTCCCCGGCAACCAGCACTTCGGCGCACGCCGTGCCTTCGGGATAAGGCAGCACCCCATGCTCCTTGACGATGAGCGCGCGCCGCAGCGGCACCATCATCAGCACGCCGAGGATGCCGCCCGCGAAGGTCAGCATCGTGATCTGCACGTAGTTGAAATAGCGCGGCCCGTCCGGCGCGAGGAAGATCAACGCGGGCACCGTGAACACGACGCCGCCCGCGATCGATTCGCCCGCCGAGCCGATCGTCTGGACGATGTTGTTCTCGAGGATCGTCGAGCCGCCGAGCTTCTTCAGCACCGAGATCGCGAGGACCGCGATCGGGATTGATGCGGCGACCGTGAGGCCCGCGCGCAGGCCGAGGTACACGGTCGACGCGCCGAACAGCAGGCCGAACAGCGATCCGAGGATCACCGCGCGCGCGGTGAACTCCGCGGGCGACTGCGACGCGCTGACGTACGGTTGAAATGTCGTGCGCGGCGGGGCGGCATCGGGCGGCTGCACGTTCGGATGTGCCATGGCGCGTGATGGTAGCATTGAACCTTGTGAATCGGCCGAACAAGAGGAGGCAAACGCCCGATCAAGTCTCCGAGCTCACGACCAACCGGTTATCGATCTACCTCCGCTGTCTCAACGAGCTCGACACAAGCGGCGTCCTGACGATCTCCTCGCAAGCGCTCGCCGAGCAGTTCCATCTCAACGCCGCGCAGATTCGAAAGGACCTCGCCTACTTCGGCGAGTTCGGCGTGCGCGGCGTCGGCTACTACGTCAAGGAGCTGCGCCGGCACCTGCGGCAGATCCTCGGCCTCGACCGCCGGCTGCGCGTCGCCATCGTCGGCGCGGGGAACCTCGGGCTCGCGCTCGCCGACTACCCCGGCTTCCGCCAGGAAGGCTTCGAGATTGCGGCGCTCTTCGACGCGGCGAGCGAGAAGGTCGGCCACGAGTCGCGCGGCGGCGTGCCGATCTACGACATCAAGGAATTGAAGCGCATCGCGCGCCGCGAACGGCTCGACATCGCCGTCATCGCGGTGCCGGCGCCGCACGCGCAGGCGGTCGTCGATCAGGTCGTCACCGCCGGCATCAAGGGGATTCTCAACTTTTCACCCGGCGCGCTGCACGTGCCCGACGACGTGAAGCTGAAGAGCGTGGACTTCACCGTGTCGCTCGAGAGCCTGTCGTTCTACCTCGCCCAGGGGGACAATGTTGGCTAGCAAAAGTGGAAAAGTGGAAAAGGAGAGAAGTGGAAAAGTAAGTGGAAAAGTAAGTGGAAAAGTAAGTGGAAAAGTAAAGTTATCGCACGTCGACGAGCGCGGCCGCGTGAAGATGGTCGACGTCGGCGCCAAGCCCGTCACCGCCCGCGAGGCCGTCGCGCGCGGATCGATCACGATGAGCGCCGAGGCGCTGCAGCTGATCCGGCGCGGCGACGTCGCCAAGGGCGATCCGCTGCAGGCGGCGCGCCTTGCCGGGATCCTGGCCGCGAAGCAGACCTCGTCCCTGATTCCACTCTGCCATCCGCTTCCGTTGACGCACGTCGGCATCGATCTCACGCCGTCGAAGAACGGCTACGTCATCGAGGCGCGCGTGCGGACCACGGCTCAGACCGGCGTCGAGATGGAGGCCCTGACCGCGGTGTCGATCGCGGCGCTCACGATCTACGACATGGTCAAGGCGGTCGATAAGGAAATGGTGATCGGAGAGATCCGGTTAATGGAAAAGAGCGGAGGAAAGAGTGGCCACTACAAGTGGAAAAGTGGACAAGTGGAAAAGTGGAAGAAGTAAGTAAAAAGTAAGTGCCTACATCTTCCATTTGAATGATCGTCCTCATCGCGATCCACCACCGCGTCGATGCGTGGACGATTGACGAGGCGCATGTCGACGAGCTCCGCAGGCGTTTTCCCCATATCACCTTTCTCCATTCCCACACCCGCGAGTCCGATCTGGAGTTGGCCGAAGGGGCCGACGCGGTGTTCGCCATCGCGCTGAGCAGGGAGGCCATCGCGCGTGCGCCGCGGCTGCGATGGCTGCACTGTTCCGGCCACGCGGTCGGCCACTTTCCGCTGGCGGACCTCGCGGCGCGCGGCGTCGTCGTCACCAACTCGCGCGGCATCCAGTCGGTGCCGATCGCCGAGCACGTGATGGCGTGCCTCCTGGCGCTCGCGCGCCGGCTGCCGCAGGCGATGCGCGATCAGCAGGAGCGCGTGTGGCGGCCGAACGCGCTCACGGGCGAGGCCTCGCCGTGGCTCCTGGCGGGACGGACCATCGGCATCATCGGCATGGGCACGCTCGGCGAGGCGATTGCGGTTCGCGCGAAGGCG
>DASQAX010000281.1:0-2736 GCA_035635535.1 Vicinamibacterales bacterium
AATCGAGCAGGATCCACTGTGATTTCTCGACGCCTTCCGTCAAGTGCGGCCGCTCGCCGAATTCGGTCCGCAGCGTGTCTTCCACGGAGTCCGCGATCGCCGTTATCTGCCGCGGGTTCGTGCCGGTGCAGATGACGAAGAAGTCGGTGAAGCCGCCCGCCTTCCTCAGGTCGAGCACGACGACGTCGAGCCCCTTCTTGTCCTGTGCCGCGCGCACCGCGCCGAGCACGCTCTTTGGCAGCTTCGCCGCCGCTTTCCTCCGTGGAGTCGCGACTCTCTTAGATGCGCTCGTCTTCGCCATGCAAGCTGTCTACCGCCCCGTACAAGTGGTGTTTCTGGATGTGCCGCGCCACCGCCGGCGGCACCAGTTCGTCGATCGGCTTCCCGCTCGCGAGCCGTTCCCGGATCATCGTCGAGGAGACGTCGCGCGTGTGCGCGTGAACGAGAAAAATCCGTGCGGCACCGTCACTTGCGACCGGTTCGCGGGGCGCCGGGGACATCCGCGCCCGCAGCTCCGGCGTGCGCCGCGTCGCCTCCTCCATGCTCACGCCCGGCCGCGCGATGACCACGAAATGCGCGAGGTCCAGGAACCCCGGATACCCGTGCCATGCGGCAATTCCTGCAAACGCATCGCTGCCGAGAATGAAGAAAAGTTGCGACGTTCGGCGGCCGGCGGCGTGGAACCTCCGCAGCGTGTCCTCGGTGTACGAGCGGCCCTGGCGCAGGAGCTCGACCTCCGACACGTGGCATTCGGGCCGATCCGCGACCGCGAGGACCGCGAGCGCAAAGCGCTGATAGGCGGTGGCGCGCGGGTCGATCACCCGCAGCGGCTGGTCGTACGCGGGAATCAGGACGATCTCCTCGAGCGCCATCGCGGCGCTCGCGGCGTCTGCCGCGTCGAGATGCCCGACGTGAACGGGGTCGAACGTGCCACCGAGAATGCCAAGCCGCGCGCTCTTCATGCCGCGGGAACGGGCACCGCCCGCACGGCGGCAATCTGCCGCCACATCGCTTCGAGGAGGTCGGCGACGCCGACGCCCGCGACCGCGGAGATCCGGAAGAACGGGAGCCCGCGCTCGCGCACGTGACGCTCGAGCGCCTCGACGCGCGACGGCTCGTCCACGGCGTCCATCTTCGTCGCCGCGACGATCATCGGCTTGGCGGCGACCTTCGGGTCGAACAGCCGCAGCTCGTTCAGGATGGTGTCGAAGTCGTGCACCGGGTCGCGTCCGGAGGCGCCGGAGACGTCGACGAGATGGACGAGCACCTTCGTCCGCTCGATGTGGCGCAGGAACGTGTCGCCAAGGCCGTGTCCTTCGTGCGCGCCTTCGATCAACCCAGGGACGTCGGCGACCACGAAGCTGCGATCGTCGGTGAGGGTGACGACCCCGAGGTTCGGGATGAGCGTGGTGAACGGATAGTCGGCGATCTTCGGCCGCGCCGCCGAGATGCGCGAGATCAGCGTCGACTTGCCCGCGTTCGGAAAGCCGACGAGCCCCGCGTCGGCAATCAGCTTGAGCTGCAGGCGGATGAACCGCTCCTCGCCTTCCTCGCCCGGTTCCGTGCGCCGGGGCGCGCGGTTGGTCGACGACACGAAGCACGCGTTGCCGCGGCCTCCGCGGCCGCCTTTCGCGACGAGCACGCGTTGGCCTTCCTCGGTGAGATCCGCCAGCGGCGTCAACTCGCCACTCTGGGAGCTCTTGTCGAAGACGAGCGTGCCGATCGGCACCGCGATGTCGAGATCGTTGCCGGTGTACCCGGTCTTGTTCGCGCCCTGGCCGTGCGCGCCGCGCTTGGCCTCGAACTCGGGATGGAACCGGAAATCGACGAGCGTGTTCTTGGCCGGGGTCGCGACGATGAACACGGATCCGCCCCCGCCGCCGTTGCCGCCATCGGGACCGCCACGCGGGACGAACTTCTCGCGCCGGAAGCTGAGGCAGCCGTTGCCGCCGTTGCCGGCCGCGACGTGGATGTCCACCTCGTCGACGAACATCGATATCAGTATAGGTTTAGGCCGACCTGAAGGTCGGCCTCTACGTTCGCAGGTCGCGAACTATTCAACCGGAATGACAGAGATTCTGCGGCCGTGCTTGCCGTGATCCTCGAAGCGGACCTTGCCGTCGATCTTCGCAAACAGGGTGTGGTCCTTGCCGAGCCCGACGTTCAGGCCGGGATCGAAGCGGCGCCCCTTCTGCCGGACGAGAATCGAACCGCCCGTCACGACGTTGCCGTCGTGGCTCTTGACGCCGAGACGCTGCGAGTTGCTGTCGCGGCCGTTGCGTGAGCTGCCCTGTCCTTTTTTATGAGCCATGGTTCAGTCCTGATCGTAGAGGCGGACCTTCAGGTCCGCCTATAACTGAATATCCGTGATCCGCACGCGCGTCATCGTGCTGCGGTGTCCGCGTGTCTTGCGGAAGCCCTTGCGCCGCTTCTTCTTGAAGACGCGCAGCTTCGGCCCGCGCGACTCGCCGTCGACGATGCCAATCACCTTCGCGTTGGCGACAAACGGCGCGCCGGCGACGATGTCGCCCGCGTCCTTCTCGACGAGCAGCACCTCCTCGAAGGTGAACTCCTTGCCCGCTTCACCTGCGGTTCCGTCGACCTCGATGACAGCTCCCGGAGTGACCTTGATCTGGCGGCCGCGCGCCTGAATAATCGCGTACACGAGCTACCTCTCTATCGGGCCCAACAGGGCCTGTGCAAAGGATTTAGCTTAACACATGAGAAGGGCCGACC
>DASQAX010000282.1:0-9147 GCA_035635535.1 Vicinamibacterales bacterium
GCGTGGCCACCACCCTCACCTCGTCGCCCTCGACCACGATACGAGCGGTGCCGCCGTCGGCAAGCGACCCGAACAGCATCGCCTCGGAGAGCGGCTTCTTCACCTTGCGCTCGATGAGCCGCGCCATCGGGCGCGCGCCGAATGCCCGGTCGAAGCCCGCGGCCGCGAGCCACGCCCGCGCGAGCAGATCGAGCTCGATGGTCACGCCCTTGCCCGACACCATCGCGCGCAGCTCGTCGATCTGCTTGTCCACCACGCGCTCGATCTCCGCCGGGCCGAGCGCGTTGAAGTGGACGATGGCGTCGAGCCGGTTGCGGAACTCGGGCGTGAACATCTTCTCCAGCGCGCCGCGCGAGGAGACGCCTGCCCCGGCGTCCGCGAAACCGAGCCGGCGATCCGAGAGGTCGCGAGCGCCGGCGTTGGTCGTCATGATCAGGATGACGTGGCGGAAGTCGGCCTTTCGCCCGTGCGAGTCGGTCAGCGTCGCGTGGTCCATCACCTGGAGCAGGATGCTGACCATGTCGGGATGCGCCTTCTCGACCTCGTCCAGCAGCAGCACCGCGTGCGGCGACTTGCGGATCGCGTCGATCAGCAGGCCGCCCTCCTCGTAGCCGATGTAGCCCGGAGGCGCGCCGATCAGCCGTGAGACGGCGTGCTTCTCCATGTACTCCGACATGTCGTAGCGGATGAAGTCGATGCCGAGGATGCGCGCCAGCTGCCGCGCGAGCTCGGTCTTGCCGACGCCGGTGGGGCCCGCGAACAGGAAGTTGCCGATCGGCTTGTCGGGCGATCGCAGCCCCGAGCGCGACAGCTTGATGGCGGAGGCGACCTCGTCGATCGCGCCAGCCTGGCCGAAGATTACCAGCTTCAGCTGCGTGTCGAGCGTGGCCAGCGCGGCGCGGTCGTCGCTCGACACGGCCTGGACGGGCACGCGCGCCATCCGCGCGACGATCTGTTCGATCTGCGCGGGGCCGATCGCGGCGACGCGCCGGTCCGCCGGCAGCAGCTTCTGCGCCGCGCCGACTTCGTCGAGCACGTCAATCGCCTTGTCGGGCAGGTGGAGGTCCTTCAGGTGCTTCGCCGACAGCGCGACGGCGGCGGCAATGGCCTCGTCGGTGTAGCGGACGCCGTGGTGCGCCTCGTAGTGCGGCCTGAGGCCCTTGAGGATGTCGATCGTTTCGTCCTCGGACGGTTCGAGCACGTCGATCTTCTGGAACCGGCGCGACAGCGCGCGATCGCGATCGAACGACTGCTTGACGTCGTTGAACGTCGTCGAGCCGATGCAGCGCAGCGACCCGTTGGCCAGCGCCGGCTTCAGCAGGTTGCCGGCGTCCATCGCTCCGCCCGACGCGGCGCCGGCGCCCACCAGCGAGTGAATCTCGTCGATGAACAGGATCGCGTTCGGTTCCTTCGCCAGGCGCTCGAGCACCTGCTTGACGCGTTCCTCGAAGTCGCCGCGATACCTCGTGCCGGCGAGCAACGCGCCAAGGTCCAGCGCGTAGACCTTCGAGGCCCGCAGCGGTTCGGGAACCTGGCCCTCGTGGATGCGCAGCGCCAGGCCTTCGGCCAGCGCGGTCTTCCCGACGCCCGGCTCGCCGACCAGGAGCGGGTTGTTCTTCCGCCGGCGGCACAGGACCTGGATCATGCGCTCGAGCTCGAGCGCGCGCCCGATGAGCGGGTCGATCTGTCCCGCGGCGGCGCGTGCGACGAGGTCCGTCGCGTACGCCTCGAGCGGATCGGTGGACGGCGGGCCGGCCGGCCCCGACTCGCCTTCCTGCGGCACGGGCTGACCGCGGCCGCCGTGCGAGATCACGCGCAGCAGCGTCAGCCGATCGAGCCCCTGGCTCTGGAGGAAGAAGGCGGCGTGGCTCTCCTCCTCCTGCAGCATGAAGACGAGCAGGCTGCCCGTGTCGACCTGCTTCGCGCTCGACACCGCGGCGTGCACCACCGCCTGCTGGACGACGCGGTCGAAGGCGACCGACGGCTCCGGTTCGACCGCGCTCGCCGCCGGGACCGGCGTGAACGCCTTCACGAGCACCTCGTCCACCTGCGTGCGGAGCGCGTCGAGGTTCACGCCGCAGGTCGCGAGCAGCGCGCGCGCCTGCGGCTCCTCCGTGATGGCGCGAAGCAGGTGCTCGAGGCCGACGGTGTCGTGGCGACGGTCCGTGGCCAGTCGAAACGCGCGCTGAATCGTCTCGAGCGTTTCCGGCGCGAAAGGAACGGGAGGTTTGCTCATCTTCGTTATGACTCTTTGCCTTCGGGTTCGGGTTCCATCGTCACGAGCAGCGGAAACTCGTGCTGCTCCGCCAGCTGCTTGGTGGCCTTCACCTTCGTCTCGGCGATGTCGTGCGTATAAATGCCCGCGAGCCCCAGCCCCGACTGGTGCACGCTCATCATGATCGCGAACGCCTCGCCGCGCGGCTTGTGAAAGATCGTTTCGAGAATCCAGACGACGAAGTCCTGCGTGGTGTAGTCGTCATTGTGCAGGAGGACGCGCCAGAGGCGCGGGCGCTGGAGCTTCTGCTCCTGGCGCTGCTCGGTCAGCGTGGACTCGTTGGATAACGGATCGGCCATTCCCTACGCGTTCATTTTACAGGCCGTTCATCAGATCGGGCTCGATCTGCCACGGTACGGCGATGCCAGGCTGCGCGGTGCCCGCGCGCACGCCGCGCAGGAAGTCGTCGCGCGGAATCTCGCGCGCGCCGAGCGATGCCAGGTGCCCGGTGGCCATCTGGCAGTCGATCAGGACGAACTTCCAGCGCTCCAGCTGACGCGCCAGGTAGGCGAGCGCCACCTTCGACGCGTCGCTTTGCCGGCTGAACATCGACTCGCCATAGAACACGCGTCCGAGGGCGACCCCGTAGAGGCCTCCGACGAGCTCTCCGTCGTTCCAGGTCTCCACCGAGTGCGCATAGCCGAGCTGCGCCAGCCGCGCGTAGGCGAGCATCATGTCGCCGGTGATCCACGTCCCGTCCTGGTGAGCTCGCGGCGCGGCGCACCCCTCGACCACCCCGTCGAACGCGCGATCGAGCGTCACGGCAAACTGGCCGGAGCGGATCGCACGGCGCAGCGACCGCGAGACGTGCAGCTCGCGGGGAAACAACACCATGCGCGGGTCGGGACTCCACCAGAGGACGGGATCGTCCTCGTTGAACCACGGGAAGATGCCGCGGGCGTAGGCGTCGAGCAGCCGTTCCGGCGACAGGTCGCCGCCGGCGGCGAGGAGCCCGTTGGGCTCGACGAGCGCCTGTTCGACCGGCGGGAACGGATCGCGCAATCCGAGCCAGGGGATGGACATGAAACCCGATTCAATTTTCGGCGACGACGAGTCGAAAATTAAACCCGGATTTTTTCGATGCTGACGCGGTACGCGCCGTCGCCAACCGGCCGCCTGCACCTCGGTCACGTGGTCAACGCGATCTACGTCTGGGGACTGGCGCGCGCGGCGGGCGGCCGCGTGCTGCTGCGGATGGAGGATCACGACCGCATCCGCTGCCGGCCCGAGTACGAAGCGAGCATCCTCGACGATCTCGCGTGGCTCGGCTTCGCGCCCGACGAGGGGCTGCACCCGCTGGTGCGTCAGAGCGACCGGAACGACGTCTACCGCGACGCGCTCGAGCGGCTCCGACACACCCACCATGTCTATGCCTGCGACTGCTCGCGCAAGCGCATCGCCGGCGAGGAGTACGACGGCTTCTGCCGGACCCGCGGCCTGGTTGACGGCCCGGGGTGCGGGCTGCGCGTGCAGATGGACGACGGCGGCGATCTGCTGCTGCGCGATCGCGATCGAAACTGGACGTATCACTTCGCGGTCACGGTCGACGATATCGAACAGGGCATCACGCACGTGATCCGCGGCGAAGATCTCCTGTCGTCAACCGTACGGCAACTGCAGCTCCGGCGGATGCTCGGCGTGGCCGCTTCCCCTGCGTACGTGCATCACCCGCTGGTTCTGAAACCGAACGGCGAGAAATTGAGCAAGAGCGCCGGCGACACCGGCGTGCGCGAGTTGAGACGAGCCGGGACGAGCGCGGAGGACGTGATTGGGCGCGCGGCCGCCGCCGTGGGATTGATCGACGGGCCACGGCCGCTTGCCGCTGCCGATGTTGCCGTGTTGTTCCTCGAGCGTTGAGCCCTGAGGCGTCAGGGATGCGCGGCGCGGCGGAAGTACTCGCCGCGCTCCGTCCGATCGAGAAATCCTTCGCTCGCGAGCTGCCGGAGCACCCATGTTGCGGCCTGATCCGGCAGGCCGAAGAGACGCCGCGCCTCGGGAAGCGTCACCCGCAGGCACGGCATCTCTTCGAACTCGGCGCGAATCCGGTCGAGCGCGGCATGCCAGAGCCCGTCCGGCATCCGGTCCGGGCTCCGCTCGCGCCACGCACGGTCCAGGGCGATGCGCACTATTTCGATCCCTTTCCGACGTGAAGGCGATCGACCACCTGCGTGACGCCGTCGGTTCCGCGCGCAACCGTCAGCGCGCGCTGCTTCGCCGCGGTGGACGGCACGGTGCCCTGCAGCAGGACGACCCCGTTCTTCGCGGTGACGTCGATTGCCGCGCCTTTCACCCGCGCATCGGACGACAGCTGCGTCTTGACGCGCGCGCCGAGCGAGTCGTCGCCGTCGGCGACGGGCGATGCCGGCGACGGCGCGGCCGGCGCGGCTGCGGCAGCGGGCGATGCGGCCGTCACGGTCAAGCTGTCCTCGACACGCGTGACGCCGTCGGTCGTGCGCGCCAGCAGCAGCGCCTCGGCACGCTCGGTTTCATCCGCGACGTCGCCGTTCAACGTGACGACGCCGCCGCTGCTCGTCACGTTCACACGACGCCCCTTCAGCCGATCGCTGATGAAGTACTTCGACTGGATGCTCGACGTGATCCGCCCATCGTCGGGGCCGGCGGCCGTCGGGGAGGACGAGCCGGTGGTCGCCACGGCGCCGGGCGTCGCGCCGTTCTGCGCGCGCGAGGGCGCGACCGGGCCGGCAATTTCGACGTCGAGCTGGTTGACGACCTGCTTCACGCCGTCGGTGTCCTTCGCAATCGCGATCGCGAGCTGGCGCATCGGCTCGTTGAGCACGCGGCCCTTCAGCGTCACGACGCCGTCCTTCGTCGACACGCTGACGTCTCTCGCTTCGATGTCGCGGTCGCCGACGAACTTCGAGTGGATTTTCGTGCTGAGCCATACGTCGGCGAGCTGGTCGCGCGCCTGCGCGCTTTCGACCTTGATCTTGGCCGCAGCGTCGCTCGCGGTCTGCTTCACGTCCGCCTGTGACACCTGACGGTGACAGCCGCCGGCGGCCAGCGCAAGCGCAAGTACGCCGCAAAAGAGCTGAGGTGCTTTCATGGGTCCCTCCAGCACGTCGAGGTGCAAACGGTTTACCATGGGTTCGCATGAGGCTTCTCGCCGCGTTCGCGTGCGCGATGGCGATGTCGGCGGCCGCGTTCGCTCAGGCGGCCGCGGGACGCGCCGGCTGGGATGCCATTCGTGAGGGCAGAAATGAGGACGCGGCCGCCGCTTTTGCCGACGCGATTCGCGCCGAGCCTCGCAACCCGTCGCTCTACCTCGGCGCCGGCCTCGCAGCCCAGCTGCTCGGCGACACCGCGAAGGCGCGCGAGTCGTTCGAGCAGGCCCTGAAGCTGGCGCCGAACTTCACGCCCGCCTCGATCGTGCTCGGCGACCTGCTCTACAAGCACAGCGATCTGCAGGGCGCGATTGCCGTCTACGAAGCGGCGCGCAGGTACGCGCCGGACGACAAGACGCTGCTGGCGCGGCTCGCGCAGCTGCGCGACGAGCCGTCTCCCGAGAAGGGGTTCTTCCAGTCGCAGAGCGCACACTTCACCGTGCTCTTCGAGGGTCCGGCCGATGACGAGTTGGCACGCCGCGCCGTGGACGTCCTCGAAGCGGCGTACTGGCGGGTGGGCACCGCGCTCTACACATTTCCCGACCACGTCATCACGGTGGTTCTCTACACGGAGGAGCAGTTCCGCGACACGACGCGGTCGCCGTCGTGGGCCGCGGCCGCCTACGACGGGCGCATCCGCATCCCGATGCGCGGCGCGCTCGACCAGAAGCCCGGCGAGCTCGAGCGGGTGCTGACGCACGAGCTGACGCACGCGATGATTCGTGCAATCGCCCCTCGCGGCGTCCCGACATGGCTCAACGAGGGGCTGGCGGTGCTGTTCGAGCCGGACGGCACGGAATGGGCCGCCACGACGCTGTCGGGATCGACCGAGCGCATTCCGCTCGACGAGCTCGCCGGCGGCTTCGACAACCTGACGGGCAACCAGGCACGGACGGCGTATGCGGAAAGCGCCGACGCGGCGCGGCGCCTGTTCGACGAGATCGGCGGCGCCGGCGTCGTCGCCCTCCTGCAGGACATCGCGCGCGGCGTCCCGCTTGCGGACGCCTTCCAACGGAGGACGCTCACACCTTATTCGGCGTTTGCGGCAAGCATGAGATAGAATCTGTCCGGTTCACCGAGGCATAGTGGCTGTCCGTCTGTTCATAGGGAACCTTCCCTACGGGGCGTCCGAAGCGGATCTCCGATCTCACTTCAGGCCTGTCGCCGAGCCCACGCATGTGGTCATGCCCGTCGACCGCGAAACCGGTCGTCCGCGTGGCTTCGCGTTCGTGGAGTTCGCCGAGCGCAGTGTGGCCGAGCAGGTCATCGACAAGTTCAACGCGCAGCCGTTCATGGGCCGAAATCTCGCCGTGAGCGAGGCGCGCGCGCGCGAAGATCGTCCGCCCGGCTCGCGTCCTCCGGGAGGCGGCTTCGGCGGGCCCAGGCCTGGCGGCTTCAGTGGTGGCGGCGGTGGTTTCGGCGGACCACGTCCCGGCGGCGGTGGCTTTGGCGGCGGCGGTGGCTTTGGCGGTGGCGGTGGCTTCGGCGGTCCGCGCCCTGGCGGTCCCGGCGGCAGCCGCGATCGGTCTGCCAACTTCGGCCCGCCGGCGCCTCCCAAGCGCCTCCGCGGGGCCAAGAAAACCTCGCAGCAGGAACACAAGCCGCGAGGCCCGATCAAGGAGCGGTCCGACGGTCGAATCTATGCGGTTGACGATCTGGATGACGGCGAGACGGTGGAATTCGACGATATCGCGACCAGCGCCAAGACCGACGCTGCTGCCGCCGACGCTGCCGCCGCCGACGCTGCGGCGGCCGACACCGAGACCGACGACACCGACAAGGACGAGTCGTCCGATTCGTAGGGTCGCGTCGCGAGCGACGCGACCGGTCAGTGCTGGCTACGCCTAAAACACCTTCCGATAATCGAACCAGTCGAGCGCGAAGTTGATCGTCAGCTTCCTGAACAGCAGCGCCCGTCCTTCCCCATTGAATCGAATCGAGACCGGCAGCCACAGGTTCGCGTCGATCGGCTGCTGGCGAACCGTGACCGTTGCTCCCTCGTTCAATCGTCCGAGCACGCCGTAGCCGAACGAGAGGTCGTCCACCGCTTTCGCGGTCACCCTCGCCACCTCCCTGGCCTGCTCGTCGATCCAGATCTGGCCGGCGAAGCCGCGCGCGAGCCGGCCCTCGCGCGTCCGCGGCTTCGCGTCGCGCTTCGGCTTGAACGTGACCACGATGGTGTCGCGGCCGTCGAGCCTGTCGCGGCGATCGATCGTCACCTCCAGCATCGCCGCGACGTCCTCCACTACCGATCTGCCGCGCTCGGACCGGCGCACCTCGCGCCGCGTCGGCACGCTGTTGGTGACCGGCTGGCCATCACGTTCGAGCAACTGGCGGGTCATCGCGGCGCCTCCCTCGATCGGCGTCACGCCGATGACGCGCGTGTCGCCGGTGCCGAGACGCCCGAACGGGTTGAAGTCCAGGTCCGTGCGCCGTTCCTTGTAGGCGAAGCGGTTCTGCTCGTCCTGGGATCGCGCGAGGTTGGCGCGGACGGCGTCGAAGAACGGCTGCGGATCGGGAAGCGGCCGCGAGTCCCTCGCGGTCCCGACCTGGAGCAGCAGCGCCGCGGCGATCGCGCGCGCCGCGAGCGTCATACCTTGACCAGGCGCTCCGCCGCGCGCTCGAGCGTCTCGTCGCGTTTGGCGAAACAGAGCCGCAGCAACGGCCCCGATTCCACACCGCTCAGGAACGACGAAGGTGGAATAGAGGCGACGCCGTGCTCCTCGAGCAGCCACATCGCCACCTCGGCGTCGGGCTTCGACGTGATCGCCGAGTAGTCGACCATCTGATAGAACGTGCCGCGGCACGGCAGCGGACGGAACCGGGAGCCCTCGATGAGCGAGAGAAACCGGTCGCGCTTGCGCTGGTAGAACTCGCCGACGCTGCGGCGCTCGGGGTCGGCGCGCAGCATCTCGGCATACGCCATCTGAATCGCGCCGTTCACCGCAAAGGTGACCCACTGATGGATGCTCTGGACCTCGGCGCTGAGCGCCCTGGGCGCGGCGGCCCATCCCACCTTCCAGCCGGTCGTGTGAAACGTCTTCGCGAACGATCCGATGACGATCGCGCGTTCGGCGATCGCCGGGTCGCGCGACAGGCTCTCGTGGCGCGCGCCGTCGAAGATGATGTGCTCGTAGGCTTCGTCGGACACGACGACCGCGTCGGTGTGCTCGAGCAGCCGCGCCAGCTCGCGCAGGTCGTCCGCCGTGAGAATCATGCCGGTCGGGTTGTGCGGCGAGTTCAGCACGATGGCGCGCGTGCGCGAGGTGATCGCGCGCCGCGCCGCATCCCAGTCGATGTGGTAGTCGGGCGGGTGGAGCGTGACGAACGTCGGCGTGCCGCCGCTCAGCTGGATGGCCGGCACGTACGAATCGTAGGCCGGCTGGAACAGCAGCACCTCGTCGCCCGGATGCACGAGCGCGGTGAGCGCCGCGAAGAGCGCTTCCGTCGCGCCCGAGGTGACGGTGATCTCGGTGACGGGATCGTACGTGTGCCCGTAGAGGCGCTCGATCTTCATCGCCAGCGCCTCGCGCAGCGGGATGACGCCGGGCATCGGCGCGTACTGGTTGTACCCCTCGCGCATGTACCGGGTGACGGCGTCGATCAGCTCGGGCGCGCAGTTGAAGTCCGGAAACCCCTGCGACAGGTTGATCGCGCCGTGTTCCAGCGCGAGCCGCGACATCTTCGTGAAAATCGTCACGCCGGTGCCGGGTAGCTTGGAGCGCACTGGAATGGTGCTGCGCATGGCGG
>DASQAX010000283.1:0-8222 GCA_035635535.1 Vicinamibacterales bacterium
CCCGAACCCGACGAAACGCACCGTCTGTGCCACGACATGCACGAACAGTTCTGCGCACGGTCTGCGCCATCGCTCACGGAGACCTCACGCCGGCGGGAAATTTCCCACGATGGTTGCGCGATCTTTCCGCCGCCGCCGCGACCGTGTCCTCGGCATGATCCGCACGGGCCAGCCGGTCGAGCCCTTCGAACGGCGCGGTGCGAGCTGACGTCGATCGTCACCTCGGCCATGGACAGCATGCGCCCCACGGCTGACGCGAAAGGGGTGTCGATGGTCGCCGCCGCCGCGTGCGCGCGCGAGGCGGCCAAGCTCGTGTAGGATTTCGGGCACGGCGTCCCGAACGCGCGCATCAAGCGCGAATCATACGGATAGGGATAGGAGGGGGAGCCATGTCGAAGCCGTGTACCACCGCTGCGATGATCCTGGCCGCGCTGTTGCTCGCGGCGTCGTCCGCGGATGGCGCGGAGCTCCGGGTGCTGGCCTCCAACGGCGTGAAGGCCGCGGTCGAGGCGCTGAAGCCGCAGCTCGAGAAGGCGAGCGGCAGCACCCTGTCGATCGAGTTCAGCACCGCCGCGACGCTGCGCGAGCGCATCGAAAAGGGCGAAGCGTTCGACGTGGCCATCCTCACTGACGAGGCGATGGCCGCGCTCGTCAAGGCGGGCAAGCTCTCGCCGATGTTGACGAAACTGGCGCGCGTCGGCATCGGTGTGGGTTTCCGCGAGGGCGCCGCCAGGCCCGACGTCCGCACGCCGGCGGCAATCAAGCAGTCGCTGCTGAACGCGAAGGCCATCGCCTACACCGGCAACGGCGCCAGCCGTCCAGCGATCGACCGGATGATCGAGCGGCTCGGCGTCGCGAAAGAGATGCAGGCGAAGTCGCATCTCACCGCCGCAGGCGCGGCGCCCGCATCGGTCGCGAAGGGCGAGTCCGACCTGGTGCTGACGCTGATCAGCGAGATCCTGCCGGAGCGCGGCGTCGCGCTCGCCGGGCCGCTGCCATCCGACTTCCAGGCGTACCTCGGGTTCTCCGCCGCGGCGTCGGCGAAGGCGGCGGGCAATGCCGCCGCCGCGAAGGTGATCGCGTTCCTCCACGGATCCGCCGCGGCCGCGACCTACAACGCGAAGGGAATGGAAGTCACGCAATAGGACTCGAGCGACACCGTGAAACGGCGCGCACGATCGACGGAATTCGGAACGCCCGCACAATCCTGAAAGAGCCCGAGTTCATTTTTCGTCGGCCGCGTGCGATTTTTGTTGAGTTCATGAGCTGGCACGCCGATTGGTCATGCGCGCGGCATGGAATCCCACGCCTCGCGCATACATGATCCGCGGCAGGCGATCTTCAAGGACGGCCTCGGCGCCCGATACCGTCGTGACGACGCCGACGGGCCGTCCGAGATCCTCGTCCTGCGCGATGCCTTCGCGCCGATTCCGTCATTCGAGTTCCTCGTGCGGGAACGCGTCAATCGGCTCGCACATGTGCGCAGCGAGCACTTCGCGCGCGCCTACGACGTCGAGCACGTGCCCGACGGCGCGAAGGTCGCGATCGTCTCGCGGGCCGCGGCCGGCGTCAGGCTCTCGCGCATGCTCGCCATCGCGGAGCAGAACCTCCTGCCGCTCGACGTCGAATCCGCTCTCTGCGTCCTTCGCCAGCTGCTCGTCGCGATGTCCGAGCTGCACGACGACGCGCCCGACGCCTGCCACGGCACGCTTGCGGCCGAACGCATCGTCGTCACGTCGACCGGCCGCGTCGTAGTCGTCGAGCACGTCCTCGGCGCCGCGCTCGCGCAGCTGCGGTATTCGCCGGAGCGGTACTGGAAGGAACTTCGGATCGCGCTGCCCATCGCGGTCAGCGCGCCGCTGCTCGACCGCCGCGCGGACATCGCGCAGATCGCGATGATCGCGCTCGCGCTGCTGCTCGGCCGTCCCATCGCGGACGACGAGTATCCGGCCGACGTCGCCGCGCTCGCCAACGGCAGCTTCGGCCTCGGCGGCGGCTTCGAGCCGTTTCCCGACTGGCTGCGCACGTGGCTGTCGCAGGCGCTCTCGCTCGAGCCGACCCGCTGGTTCGCGTCGGCGATCGAGGCGCGCCACGCCTTCGAGCTCGGGCTGAAGGGCGGCGGACACCTGGCGTCGGAGGAACGGCTCCAGGCGTTCCTGCGCGAGTACGCGCGCTTCGATCCGATCGAGGCCGCTCGATCGGTTCCGGCGGCTTCCACGGCCGCTCCGGCGCAGGTCTCCAGGATCCCGAAGGCCGCGCCGGCGCCCGTCGCCGCGCCCGCAGTCTCCGCGCCAGCACCCATGCCGGCGGCCGTCGCCGCTTCGACATCCGCACCCGCGCCCGTCGCCGCGCCGAGACCGGTGGCGCCTCCCGCGCCCGCGCCAGTCGCCGCGCCGAGACCGGTGGCGCCTCCCGCGTCCGCGCCAGTCGCCGCGCCCAGACCCGTGGCGCCGCCCGCGCCCGCGCCGGTGGCAGTTGCGGTCACGCCGGCACCGGCTCCGCTGGCCGTCGCACCGGCGCCGACGCCGGTGGTCACGCCCACGCCCGCGGCTGCGCGACCGACGGTTGTGCCGATGGTCCCGAAAGATCCGCCCCGCCAGAACCGGTTTCTGGAGACCGAGCTTCCGCCGCAGACGCACGATGACGACGAGGGCAACTCGGCGGCGCGCGTCAATCACCGGCCGCGCCTGATTGCCGCGGCGGTGGTCCTGATCGCGTTGACGTCCGGCGGTGTCATGGCCGCACGGCGCTACCTCGTCGCGGCGCCCGTTGCCACGCCGCCGGCGACCGGCACCGTCGTGGTCAACACCGACCCCGCGGGCGTGAGCCTCGTCATCGACGGCCAGGCGCATGGAACGACGCCGACGACCGCGACGCTGAAGGTGGGCGCGCACACGATCGAGCTGTCGAACGGCGGCGCGCGCCGCACCATGACGGTCAACGTCACGGCCGGCGCGCAGGTCTCGCAGTTCATCGAGATGCCGAAGGCGGTCGCCGGAACCGGGGATCTGCAGGTGCGGACCGATCCCGCCGGGGCGAAGGTCTCCGTCGACGGCCAGTCGCGCGGCGTGTCGCCGCTGACGATCGCGGGCCTGACGCCCGGCAGCCACATGGTGGTGCTCGAGAACAGCCTGGGATCGGTGAACGAGGACGTGTCGATTCAGCCGGGTGCGACCGCGTCGCTCGTGGTGCCGATGAAGACGCCGGAGGGCGCGCTTGTCTCGGGATGGATTTCGATCACGGCGCCCGCCGAACTGCAGATCTTCGAGAACCAGCGCCTGCTCGGCAGCAGCCGCACGGATCGCATCATGGTCGCCGCCGGTCGTCACGAGATCGAGTTCTCGAACGACGCGCTCGGCTATCGCGCGTCGCAGACCCTCCAGGTCGCGCCCGGCCAGGTCGCGAGGCTCCGCCCGGAGTGGCCGCAGGGCACGATCGCGATCAACGCGACGCCGTGGGCGAACGTCACGCTCGACGGACAGGAGCTTGGCGAGACGCCCGTCGGCAACACATCCGTGCCGATCGGCACGCACGAAGTGGTCTTCCGGCATCCGCAGCTTGGTGAACAGCGCTATACGGCAACGGTCACGGCCACGACGCCAGCGCGCCTGAGCGTCGACATGAGGAAGAAATGAGGAACACTACCTGCGCCGTCATCCTGCTGATCTCGACCGCGTTCGCCGTGTCGGCGCACGCCGCGGACGGAACGCTCGCCGCCGCGCGCGAGCTGTACGTCTCGGCGTCGTACGACGATGCGCTGTCGATGCTGAGCGGCCTGACCGCCGGCTCGAAGAGCCTGGAGGAGCAGCAGTCGATCGACCTGTATCGCACGCTCTGCTTCTTCGCGCTCGGCCGCGCCGTTGACGCGGACCGCGTCATCGAAGGAATGCTGATGCGCCAGCCGCTCTTCCGCGCGTCGACCGAGGAGCTGTCGCCGCGCGTGCAGTCGGCGTTTCAGACCGCGCGCAGGCGGATTCTTCCGGGTGTGATCCAGAGGGTATACGCGGAGGCGAAGAACGCGTTCGACCGGCAGGACTACGTCACCGCGTCCGGCCGCTTCGACGAGGTGCTCAAGAGCCTCGCCGATCCCGACATCACCGCGGTCGCCGCGGCGCCGCCGCTGGCCGATCTCCGCACGCTCGCGTCGAGCTTCCGCGATCTCAGCGTGAAGCTGACGCCGCCGCCGGCCGCGCCGAAGCTGGAGGCGAATCCCGTCCGCCCCGTTCGCAGCGTCTACTCGGCCGACGACCGCGACGTCGTCGCGCCTGTTGCACTGCAGCAGCGCGTGCCGAAGTATCCCGCGAACGTGACGAAGCCGATGTCGGGCGTCCTCGAATTCGTCGTCGACGAAACCGGCGCGGTGCAGGCGCCGATGATGCTCGTCAGCATCGATTCCACCTACGATCCGATGGTCGTGAGTGCCGCGAAGAAGTGGATGTACAAGCCGGCAAGCGTTGACGGCAAGCCGGTGAAGTACATCAAGCGGCTGACGATCAGCGTCTCCGTCTCGGCGCCACAATAGGCCGCTGCCCCTGCCTCCTAGTTCGTCGAATTCGCCCAGACCGGCTTGACCGGCCTGGCCACCAGGTACGCCGGGTTGGCGCCGGGCCGCGGCTTGAACTTCTGCACCCGGCCGCTATCCACTTCGGCGAGGTACAGATTGCCGTCGGAGTCCACGCTCATCCCATGGACGCCCCAGAGACCGCCGGCGAAATTCCCCATCGTGCCCCACGCGTATTTCAGGTGGCCCTGCTGGTCGTACTGCACCATCTTGTTCGTGCTGCGATCGAAGGTCCACACCATGTGGTCCTGACCGATGTAGAGCAGGTGCAGGCTCGACGGCTCCGCATCGATGCGCCACTCGGAGAGGTACTTGCCGTTCTCGTCGAACACCTGGATGCGGTGGTTGTTGCGATCGTTGACGAAGACGTGGCGGTTGGTCGGGTCCACGGCCACGCCGTGCACGTTGTTCATGTAGCCCGGGCGCTTCTCGTTCGGCGGGATGCCCTTGATGCCCCACTGCGAGACGAACTTGCCGTTCTTGTCGAATTTCGCGACGCGCGTCCCCGTGTAGCCGTCCGACACGAAGAACGTGCCGTCGGGCAGCCAGTCGAGATACGTCGGGCGGTTGAAGTGCGTCGCGTCGGCGCCCTCTTTCTCCGGCGTGCCGATCGTCTGGAGGAGCTGCTTGCCGTCGTGCGTGAAGATGTAGATCGCCTGCATGTTGTCGTCCACGACCCAGACGCGCTTCTGCATGTCGTACGGGCTGATGTAGACGGAGTGCGGCCGGCGGAAGATCTTGTCCCACTGCTTCCACGTCTCGAGGATGTTGCCCGCGCCGTCATAGACGACGAGGCAGTTCTCCCACTGCGCGTCCACGCCGAGCTTGCGGTACGGAGGGCCCTTGATGCCGATCTCGTCGTCTTTGCCTTCCCACGCCGTCAGCCACTTGCGTGTGTCCTGGTCGGTGCCGCCGACGCCGGGCAGCGACGCGGTGGTCGCATCGCGCCAGAGGCCCGCGACTGGGAAGCTGATGCTCGGTCCCACCTGCGGCAGCAGCACCGCCTTGGGCGGCGGGATGTTCGGCAGCTCGCCGCGATAGAGGCCGTAGATGCGGTTCGGGCTCTCGGCGAACACGCTCTCGCCGGCGCCGTAGGTCCACTTGCTGTTGCCGGGCAGCGTGGAGACGTCCTTCGGCCACCCCTTGACGACCTCGTAGGGTCCCGTGACATCCTGCGTGCCCACGGCGTTGGCCACAGCGGAGAAGCCGCCTGCTGCCGCGGCTGGTTGCGCCTGTCCCTCGACTGCGTCCTTGCCGTTCAGGAAGAACACGGCAAAGGCGGCGCCGAGAGCAAAGGTCAGAAGCGTCATGGCGACTTTGCGCATGCGATGCTCCAGGTTGATGGTTGCTGGTTGGCTGGCGGCCGCCATTATAGCCATCCCGTCGACGGCCGCCCCACAAACGCCGCTGCCCGACACCATCCCGATCTTTCCGCTCGAAGACGTGATGCTCTTCCCCGGGATGTCGGTGCCGCTGCACATCTTCGAGCCGCGCTACAAGGCGATGATCGCCGACGCCTTGAAGGGGAACCGCATCATCGGCATGGTGCTGCTGCGCCCCGGCTACGAGAAGGACTACGAGCGCTCGCCGTCGGTCTTCCAGGTGGGGTGCGCGGGCGTGATCAACGAAGTGGAGCAGCTGCCGAACGGGGAGTACAACATCACGCTCGGCGCGCTCACGAAGTACCGCATCACGCGTGAAGAGGCGAGCAAGCCGTATCGCGTCGCGCACGTCACGCCGATTGCGGACCCGATTGCCGAGGCGGACACATCCACGCTGCACGTGCGACGACAGCGGCTCGAGGCACTCATTCGGGAATCGGGCGGACGCACCGGCGTGCGCGCCGCTCCCGACGGCATCTCGGACGAGGGGCTGGTCAACGGGATCTCGCAGCTCGCCCACATCGACGAGCTCGATCGCGAGCGCCTGCTCGAGCAGCCGACGCCGCTGGCCCGTGCCGAGGCGCTGATCGCGATCCTCGAAAAGATGATCGCGGAACGATGACAGGCGGACCTGAAGGTCCGCCTCTACGACTGAACGGGGCCTCACGTGAGCGTAGAGGCGGACCTTCAGGTCCGCCTGCCGACTGACGTGAACGTAGAGGCGGACCTTCAGGTCCGCCTGCCGAGCGAACCTAGATCGCGTTCAATGGCGCGCGGATGGCCTGATTGGCCGCCGCGGACGCGTGATGCGCGAACCGCGTGTTCTTGATCTTTGCCTTGCCGACGATGCGGCCGAGCGTCGAGGCGAGCGTCGCCGGGTCGTCGTCGAACGAGCCGTGCGATTTCGACGTGGACGCCTCGAGCGATGCCGCCGTATTGCCGTTCGGCGCGATCACCCAGTCGAAGCCGCGCTGCGCCGGCGGCAGCTGTGAGACGAACTTCGCCATGCCGAGAATCGGCTCGCCCTCCCGCTCCTTCATGAACGGCGCCTTCCCCAGGCCGGCCTCGAAGGCGTGCGACACGAGGTACAGCAGCGACTTGTGGTAGATGTTCGCGCAGGTGTCGTCGCGCTCGGCCTTGTCGGTCAGCGTGAAGAGCGCCAGGTCCTTGATGTGACCGCTCCTCGTCGACGGCAGGTACTGGCCGCGGTAGACGTTCATCGTGCACGCGGGCGCCCACAGCGTGCACGTCGCGATGTTCACCGGCGCCGGCCGCGCGGCCGCCAGCCGCTCCACGAAGCCGCCGAACACGATCGATCCGGCGCTGTGGCTGACCAGGTGCACGCGCAGCGACGGGAACCGGCGCGTGATGTCGCCGAGCAGATCGGCCACGAGCGCGAGGCCGCCGCCCGGCTGGCTCGCGGCAATCGCGTTCTCCTTCATCTCGTCCCATTCCGATTTCCCGCCAATCACGCGCGCCAGCGGCTCGAGCGCGTCGTCGAGCCGATCGAGCATGAAATCCTTCGACGAGTCGAGGAACCCCTCGGGCCGCCGCTTCGTGATGGCCTCCTCGAGGACGTTCTTCAGCGTCGTCCAGAAGTCGGTTTTCCAGATGATCGAGATGGGATAGACGCCGGCGTCGAGCAGCGGGCCACGCAGGTCGGCCACTTTCTGGATCGCCGAATCCTCCGCGACGAGGCCGCCGTGCGCGTACAGGAGCAGGTGCTGCCGGTCGTTGGCCTGCTGCGCGACGTGCTGAAAGATCTCTTTCACGTCGTCGGCGGACGTGCCGTAGGTCCCTTCCGTGCGCAGGAGCCCGTTGTTGCCGAGGCTGATGATGTGCGGCCGCAGGTCGCAGAACATGTAGCTGCGCGACCCGCCGGCCGTGACGCCGACGCCGCGAGACACCGAGGTGTGCTCGTGGAACTCGATGGGCGCGCCAAGGCGCGCCACCCACACGTCTGTTCCGTGCACGAGCCAGTCGTCGTAGGTCAGGCGGGCGAAGCCGCGCCGTCCCCAGTCGGGCCCCCACGAGTTCTGGATCCAGAGCCCGTCCTTGTCGTACGCGACGATGGCGAACGCGTGGCCGCCGGTCACCTTCGACTTCGAGTCGAACTCGATCTCGCCGTTGCGTCCGGGGTCGTCCCAGCCGTCGTGGACCGAGGCGGTCGCGTACAGGATGCCGACCTCGCTGATGGCCGTGTGCATCGCGATGACGTCCTTGTGGTTGACGCGCAGGTACGCGCCGAGCGGGCGGCGGAGCGCTTCCGCGAAGCGGAC
>DASQAX010000284.1:0-2693 GCA_035635535.1 Vicinamibacterales bacterium
ACGAGCCAGCGGTTGAACCCGGGCGCCGCGACGATGCGCTCGCGGTCGAGAAGG
This sequence comes from Vicinamibacterales bacterium, assembly GCA_035635535.1. Classification (GTDB taxonomy): domain Bacteria; phylum Acidobacteriota; class Vicinamibacteria; order Vicinamibacterales; family UBA2999; genus Gp6-AA40. Next base: position 55 of record DASQAX010000284.1, read on the forward strand.
CCAGGCGCGGAGGACGAAGCGGCTACTTCCACGGCATCACCGACACGTGAATGGCGCCCGGCGCGCCTTCCCCGCCGACGGACTTGATCGCATAGTCCACCTCCGCAAGGCCGAATCGATGCGTGGTCAGCAGGTCCAGCGGGAATCGATGCGACGCCAGCTGCTGCAGCCCCAGCTCCACCGCGCGATACGAGTGCCCCCGCGCGCTCTTGAGCGTCATCCCCTTCCGTGTCAACCGCCCGATCGGAAAATCCGGGAACTTCGCGTTGCCCTCGCCCTGGATCACCATCGTCGCGCCGCGCCGCTTCGCCGCCTCGATGCCGAGCAGCACGGGCGCAGTGCCCGCACCGCTGGTGCAGTCGACGACGACATCCACGCCGCGGCCCTCGGTGATCTCCAGCACCCGCGCGAGCGCGTCCTCCTTCTGCACGTCGATCACGGCATCGGCGCCCATCGACGTCGCCACCTCGAGCCGCCGCGCGTCGCGCGACGTGCCGGTGACGATGATGAGCGACGCCCCTGCCTGCTTCGCGGCCATCGCGCAGCACATCCCCTGCTGACCCGGCCCCTGGATCAGCACCGACGATCCATAGCCGACGCCGCCGTCGAAGAGCGTCCACTGCACGCCGTTGGACATCGGCGTGGCGACGCCGGCCTCTTCCGGCGTCAGGCCGCGCGGCACGCGATGCAGGACCGCGTTGAGCGGGAGATACACGTAGTGACTGAAGCCGCCCCACAGCGACGGCTCGATGTCGATTGCGGTGTACCCGTACCTGATGGCGGTCGGATCATAGAACCACTCGGTGGCGGCGCAATGCCGGTATTCACCCATGTGGTCCCACTCGCAGTGGCCGCATGGCAGGTAGTGCTCGAGGAAGACCAGGTCGCCTTCCTTGAAGCCTTTCAGCCGCTCGAAGTCGCGGCCGACCTTCGCGAGGGAGCCGACGTTCTCGTGGCCCATGATGAGCGGCGCGCCGCGAAGCGGCAGCTTGTACTGGCTGACGTCGGTGCCGCAGACGCCGGCAATTTCCACCTTGAGGAGGGCGGCGTCCGAGGCGATGTCGGGGAGGTCGAATTCGCGCAGCTCGGTCGTCGATGGACCGACCTTGAGGGCAGCCAGAGTTTTTCCCGTCGCAGCCATGCCGGCTGATTTTAGTCCGGCGGGTGATGCCGGGTCTGAAAAGACCCGGCCTACCCTCCGTGTGCGCGAGGCGTAGGGCGGGTCCTTTCGGACCCGCCGCCTATCGCGATCGGGATGTGGGCCGGGTGCCGCAGCGCGGACGGTATCCATCGCGCTGCGGACCCGGCGATCGGGATCTACGCGGACACGGCGACCGACCGGGCCGCGAACGGGTTCTCGTCGGCGCTCGGGCCGTAGATCGACGGCACCGGCACACCGACCTGCCTGAGGTACACGGAGAGCTGGCCGCGGTGGTGATACCAGTGGTTCAGCATGATCGTGCGCAACACCGCGCCGACGGGAATGGCCATGACCTCCCGGTCGCCGTCCATCACCCGCCACACCTTCGCGAGGTCGGCTTCGTCCAGAGTCCGAAGAATCGTGCGCGCCTTCTCGAGACTCTCGTCGAGAGCCGGAATCAGCTCGGCGGCGCTCGTCGCGCTCGGCTGCTCGAACTTCGGCACCGGAAACGGCGAGATCTGTGAAATCTCGGCGATCGCGCCCGGGACCGACGCGATGTGCAGCGCGAGCTGACCGAGCGACATCGACCTGTCGTGCGGCTTCCAGGTCAGACGATCGTTGGGGACCCGCTCGAGGACGCGCCGGGTCGTCTGCGCTTCCTGTTCGAGTTCCTGCAGCAGGAGTTCGACGGTTGACATGTGATTGCTCTCCTTCACTGCGCGCCTACCGGCGCGCCTCCGCTTGTTTGCGAATCCGCTCGTGCAGCGGCGCCCAGCCGCGCATCATCCCCTGCCTGAAATCGTCGGGGATGAAGCCGAGCGCGGAATGCCGGAACGAGATCAGCGTTCCGCCATCCACTTCCTTCAGCCGGTACTGGATGTTCGAGACGACCGGGATCGACATGAACAGCGGTCCCGTGATCTCGAGCAGCGTCGGCCGCTTGATCGCCTGCACGTGTCCCCAGAAATGCCCGTTGTCGCCGCCGAGATCGCGGTACCACCGGCCGCCGGGCCGCGCTTCGATCACCATGGGCATCGGCACGCCGCCGACGCCGGTGTTGCCGGGTCCCATCTGCTCGAGCAGCGCCTCGAAGGTGGCGTCGAGCGATGCCTGGACGTGAATCTCCTCGGTGAGATCGAGGGTGAGGTTGTCGAGTGTCGATGCGGGAAGACCCACGGTGTTCTCCTTATGTTTTCGGTTTCTGCTCGGCGCGCTCCTTCACGCGCGTGAGCTGATGACGCCAGTACTGCTGGAAGATGCCGGTCCACTCGTGCAGGGGGCGAATCGCGTCGGCGTTGGCGCGGTAGAACATCTGGCGGCCGTCGCGCCGGAAGCGCACCAGGCCGACGTGGCGCAGCACCTTCAGGTGCTTCGACACCGACGGCTGACTGAGGTCGAACTTGTCGACGATGTCGCTGACGTGACGCTCCTGCGGGGCGAGGTAGACGAGGATGTCGCGCCGCTGGACTTCCGCGATTGCGTTGAAGATGTCGGACGT
>DASQAX010000285.1:0-11724 GCA_035635535.1 Vicinamibacterales bacterium
ACAAGCTGCACCGTTCTCGACGTGGCACTTGGACCCGTCAACGTCAATCTCCTCGGCGCCCAGGTCGCGCTCAGTGCGGTCACGCTGAATCTGGCAGGGACGCAAGGCACGCCGCTGGGAGACCTGGTGTGTGCCGCATCAAACCTCATCGGCAACGTCGCTGGATTGGTGAACCTGCTGAACGGGATTCTCGGGTTGCTGACCGGATTGCTGGGCGGCTTGACCGGAGGGCTCGGCGGAGTGGTGCCGTAACCGAACAACTACGAGGGCCGGCGCGAGCCGGCCCTCCAGTAACCACTAACCACTACGACTAACGACTAACGGCCAACGACCAACTAACTACCAACCAGCCAGCCACCACCTAGAAGTCGTAGCCAATCCACAGCGCGAACTTCGGCTTGCGCCACTGGCTGCTGCCGTCGGGGGCGCCCGCTGCCCACGACGCGGGGCTGGAGAAGAGGATGTCCTCGTAGTCCTTGTTCAGCAGCGTCCGCCACGCCCAGTCGAAGTGGACGGGGAAGCCGAGGAGGAACGTCTCGAGGCCAAGGCCGTAGGACGCGCGCGAATCGACGAGCCGCAGGCCGCTGATCGGGATCTTCGGCCCGAGGATCGGCGTCTGCGTGCCGGCCAGCTGGTTCACGTTGTAGTCGACGATCGGCTGCTCGATCGTCGTGCCGCGCCGCAGCCACGTGAACGGCTGGCCGTCGAAGTAGGCGCCGCCCATCCCCGCGAAGAAGACGCCGCGGATGCCGCCAAGCACACCAATCGGCGTCAGCATCGCCTCGATGAGGGGGAAGCGCAGCTCGGCGTTCGCGAAGGCGGTGTGCGAGCCGAGGAACTGCAGGTACTCGTAGCCGCGCAGCTCCGAGTTGCCGCCGAAGTAGATGAAGTCCGGCACCTGGCCCCAGCTGCGGAACCCACGGACGCGCAGCGCGAGCAGCCCCGTCGTGCCGAGCCGCGTGTAGTGGCGCACGTCCGCATCGAGCGTCTGCCGCGACAGCAGCCCGGCGAAGCCCGGCGCCGTCTCGTACGACAGCCGCATCGTCCGTCCCGCGAGCGGTCCGAATTCACGGAAGACCGTCGTCTCCTCGACGAAGGTCGCGGTCAGCGGTACGAACGTGCCGTTCTGGAACAGCTGTCGTCCGAACGTCTGCTGCTGATAGCCCTGCGAGTACTGCTCAAGGCCGGGATCGTTGAACGACTGCTTGTACTGGAGCACGCCGCCGCTCACCTCCATGCGGCGATAGCGGTTGAACGGATAGATGCCGAACACCGACCCGCCCTGGATGGTGCTGGTCGCCTGCGCGAGGTTGCGGTCGATGAGTCCGCTGAAGGCCGGGTCGTAGAAGACGTTCTGCAGCTGCCCGTAGAAGAACAGCGTCTGCGAGTACGCCTGCAGCGCGTAGTTGAAGCGGCGCGACAGGTTGATGAACGAGAACGACAGCGTGCGGTACTGCGAGATCGACTGCGCGTACAGGTTGAACTGCTTGTCGCCCAGCACGTCGCTGAAGGTCACCGCGGAGCCGCCGAACACGTTGCCGCCGCTCGTCACGCCGACGTTGACCGGCGGACGTCCGTCGAGGAACAGCTTCTCGAACGCGCCCTTCTTCTTCTTGTTCGCCGCGATGAGCGTGTGCGTCAGCGGCGCCTGGAAGTCGATGATCGGCCCCGGCGAGCCGAAGTCCGACGTCGAGGCCGTGATGATGGGGTCCCTGCGCTCGAGCGCATGCAGCTGGTAGTCGCCCTTGTAGTAGCTGATGAACGCGATCTGCGTCTTGTTGTCGCCCTGGCGCAGGACGATCGGCGTCACGTTGCCGGCCACCGCGTCGGTGTACTGCCGCAGCTCGCCGTTCTTCAGGTTCAGCGTCCAGATGTTGTAGATGTTGCCGTTGCGCGCGACGTCGGGGTCGATCGGCTGGTTCGGATCGGTCGCGGTGGACGAGAACACCAGCGTGTCGGGATCGACGAACTGCGCGGCCGCGTCGTCGTGCGTGCCGAAGGTCAGCTGCGTCTTCGTCCCGGTCGCCGGGTCGATCTTGAACAGCTTCTCGTTGCCGCTGACGCGCGCGACGTAGACGATGTAGCTGCCGTCGGGCGACCAGGTCGGGCCGGAGTCGGCGAAGTTGTCCTTCGTGATGTTGGTGATCTGCTTCGTGTCGAGATCGATGATGAAGAGGTCGCCGATCGCGCCCTGCAGGCCGGCGAAGACGATCTTCTTGCCGTCGGGCGAGAAGTCGGGCGACTCGGGGTCGTCCACCGTCTTGACCTCGATCTTCTCCTCCACGTTTCGCGTCAGGACGTTCTCGATGATGAGCGTGCGCGTCTTCTCGCGGCGGACGAAGAACGCGAGGCGATCGCCGCTCGGCGACCACGACAGCCACGGCACCGTGTTGAACCGGCCGCCGGGCGAGGTGATGAATTCCCACCCCTTGTCCTGATCGAACCCGTTCGTCAGGTTGCGGATGACCGCGCCGTCCTTCGCGGAGACGAGCACGATGTCGAGCTCGCCGTCCTTGCGGTTGCCGGTGGCGACGGCGATCAGATCGCCCGAGGGTGACGGTTCCGCGGAGATGGCCTGGTTGAACGAGCTGCGCTCCGGGTTCGGCGCGAGGTTGCGGCCGTAATCGGCGGGGCGCTCCTTGTCGCGGAACGGCTTGAAGCGCTCCTTCAGGTACTTGTCGAACTGCTGATCGAACTCCTCGCCCTTGATCTTGAACGCTTCCTCGTAGGCGTCGTCGCCGCCGCCGATGACCGACTTGCGCAGCGCGAAGAGGAACTGCCGCACGCCTTCCTTGCCCCAGCGCGACTCCATGAACTCGTAGCAGGCGTGGCCAAGGTTGTAGATCAGGCGCGGGTTGTTGAAGCCGCCGTACCCCTCCATCTCGCTCATCTTCGGGATGATGTCGGCCACCGCCGCGTCGCGGACGGTCATGATGTCGAGCGGCTGCCAGATGCCCGTCTCGTAGTCCGCCCCGCCTTCGTTGAGCCAGAGCGGCAGGTTGCGGCGGATGAGCGATGTCGGAATGATGTCGAACTGGAAGATGTGGGCGAGCTCGTGGGTGATGGTCCGGTACAGCAGGTCCGGCGGATCGTCGAGCGGCACGAGCATCCGGTCGCGTTCGGGCTCCGCGAACGCGCCGACGCCTTCGACCGCCGCGCCCGGGATCACGTTCTCCTGCTGGAACTCGCTGCTCGTCTTGAAGATGATCAGCGGCACCTTGAAGGCGAGGTCGTGCTTCAGGTCCGAGCTGATGTGCTGGTACGCGCTCTCGGCGTAGCCTGCGATGCGTTCGAGATGCTGCTCCTCTTCGGGGTAGTAGTAGATCTCGAAATGGTCGGTGGTGTAGATGTTCCACCGGAAATTGGTGTAGCGGATTTGGTTCTTCCCGAAGTACGGGACCATCGGGGTCTGCGCGAACGCCTCAAGCGGCGCGAAGACGATGGCGACGGCCACGACTGCCAGCGCTGCCCTCATGTAGGTTCTCCTCGCAGGACTAGGCACGAGTGGGCATGTTACTGCAAAGCGCGATGCGGATGCGTCGCCGTCACGAGCAAATGGTGTACCGACGAGTTCACGAAAAAAGCCGGAGAAAGTGGCCGGTACGCGCGGCCATCTCGCCGCAGGTGTCCTCTTATCGCGCGTAAACTGAGGACAGCCCGTCGTGACCGTACCTCGGGCCGCGGTAAGGAATAAAAGGGGCTCCATCCGGGTTAACCCCTACGGGCGTGCCAGTCAATGTTCCGCCGATCGTCACCAGTCCCGTCGAACGCGGAGGATTTTTCCGCGGAGGCGCTGCAGTTCCTCGAGCCGCTCTTCGCGACCGCGATGCGGCTGACGCGGAACCGCGCCGACGCGGAGGATCTCGTCCAGGATACGTTCGTCAAGGCGTTCCGCCACGCGGGACAGTTCAAGCCCGGGACGAACCTGCGCGCGTGGCTCTATACCATCCTCCACAACACGTGGAGGAACCGGCGCCGTGACGCGAGCCGCGACACGGTCGAGGTGGACAGCGAGCAGGTGGAGCAGGCGGCGTCCGGCGCCGCCGGCGGCGAGCCGGTCGAGACGCCGGAGCGCATCCTGATGCGAAGCACGCTCGACGCGGACCTGCAGGCGGCGCTCGATGAGCTGCCCGGGGCCTTCCGCCAGGCGGTCTGGCTTCGGGACGTCGAGGAATTCACGTATGCCGAGATCGCCGAGATGCTGAGCGTGCCGATCGGAACCGTGATGTCGCGCATCTCGCGCGGACGCCGGATGCTCTTCGAGAAGTTATCTACAGGGACGGCTTCTTCAGGGACGGCTTCTTCATCGGCGGCGTCTGCAGGGACAGCGTCTTCAGGGACAGCGTCAGCGCCGGTCGTGCCCGTCACGGCGGACGCCGCGGGGAGCCATCAATGAAACCGAACTGTCGCCGCATCTGCGACCTGCTGGCGCAGTATGCCGATGGGACCCTCCCCGAAGCGCAGCGCGGGGACGTGCAGCGGCACCTCGACGCCTGTCCGCCGTGTCGCGTCATCGCGGGCAAGGAATGCGGCGCGCGCCAGCTGCTGCGCGCCTGCGCGGATCGGCTCCGCGCCGAACCGCTGCCGCCGGGCCTGCGAACCCGCTGTCAGGCGCTCGCAGGCGGGCAGACCACGACGCGCGCGTGGCTGCGCCCCTCGATACGCTTCGCCATCGCCGCGCTGCTGATCGTCTTCGTCGGCGCCCTCCTCTCCATCGTCACCCGCCAGTCGGACGCACTCCTCGCCGCGCAGCTCACCGCCGATCACATCAAGTGCTTCGGGCTGTTCCGTCCTGCCGAGGGGAAGACGCTCGACGCCGAGCAGGCGCAGAAACTCCTCAGCGAGCGTTTCGGGCTCGACGTGCACGTGCCGCCCTCGTCCGGGCAGGAGGATCTGTCGCTGCTCAACGCGCGCACCTGCCTGTATGCCGACGGCCGCATCCCGCACCTGATGTACGAGGCGAACGGGCAGGACCTGTCGCTGTTCGTGCTCGAAGGGGAGACACGCGCGCCGGCCGAGTTCACGGCGTTCGGCCATCACACGCGCATCTGGTCGCGCGGGGGCAATACCTTCGTCCTGATTACGCCGGCCGCCGAGGAATCGGTCGCGGACGCGGCGCGATATGTCGCCGCCGAGGCGCATTAACGTATTATTGAGGGCACACATGGACACCGAACAGCCGACCGCTCCAGACGCCGCTCCGGGGGCACCCGAGGCTCGCGCGACGGAATCCGAGGTTCCGGAACGGAGGCCCAGCAAGGTCGCGGTGTTCATCGCGATGGCCGCGGTGGCGGTGGCGATTCTCATCGTCATGCTCGCGCCGGGCGCCGAAAACCCTGCGGCGCCGGCTGAAACGAAGGGGAACCTCACGGGCTCGCCGAACAGCGCGGAAGAGGACGCGGCCGCCGACGCGAAGGTCGCCGGCAAGGCGGCGCCGCTCGACTTCACGCTGAAGGACATGAACGGCGTGGACGTGAAGCTGGCCTCGTTCAAGGGCAAGCCGATCGTGGTGAATTTCTGGGCAACGTGGTGCGGGCCGTGCCGCGCCGAGATCCCCTCGCTCGTCGAGTTGAACACGCAGTACGGGGCAGAAGGGAAGGACGTGGTCATCCTGGGCATCTCCGTGGACGACCCGATCGAGAAGCTCAAACCCTACGCGACGCAGATGAAGATGAATTACCCGGTGCTGGTCGGCAATGGCCGCGAAGACGTGCAGGACGCGTTCGGGCCGCTGTGGGGCATTCCGGTGACGGTGTTCATCGATCGCGACGGACGGATTGCCAAGAAACATTCGGGGATTGCGTCGAAAGAGCAATTCGAACAGGAAATCAAGGCACTGCTCTGAAGGGCGCCGGTCTGATATGATCGCTCCATGCTGAAGGGATTCACACACGCCCGTCTCGCCTGCGGCTGCAGGCTCGCGTTCCGCGAGGGCGTCGAGGGAAGCCCTGTGGCCGTCGTCGTCGAGGCGAAGGGTCTGGGCTGCATCATCCCGGTGCACGTGCGCGATCTGCCCGTCTACGACTACCGCGAAGCGCTGCGTCCGCCGACGCGGTTCCTGCCGGTCGAGGAAGAGGAATACGAGGAAGAGGGTTAGGAGTCAGCAGGCAGCTGGCAGCGGGCAGGAAGAATGCGGTAGAGACGAAGGCGCCTTGCGGCGCCTTTTTTGTTGTTGTACCGCGCGTTTATCGGGACGACTCGTCCGGCGCGGGATTGTCGGGCTCCGTCGTGGTGCGGTTTCCTATGTGATCCGGCCACGTCGCCGCATTGTTGCCGCCGGTCGTCGATTCCGGTATTTCCGGCAGCATCGTCGCGTTCCACGCCAGCCAGTCTTTCGCAAGCCGCTCGTAGATCTCCGGACGCCGCGTCTTCAGGTTGGCGCGTTCCATCGGGTCGTCGGCCACGTTGAACAGGAACGTGTTCTCGCGAATCTTCAGGTACTTGAAATCGCCGTCGCGGACGGCGCGCTGCGCGTTCGCCTTGTAGCGCCAGAACACCTTGCGCGACACGCCGCGGCCGCCCTGCAGCATCGGCAGCAGGTTCACGCCGTCAGGCGGATACGCCGCGTCGGGAGCGGCGCCCGCCGCGGCGAGCAGGGTCGGCAGCCAGTCCATCGACACGGCGACCTGCTCGGAGGTCTTGTTCTGGGGCAGCATCGCGGGCCACGACACGATTGCGGGGATGCGGAGGCCTCCTTCCAGCAACTCGGTCTTGCGTCCCGTGAACGGCCACGTGTCGGCGAACCGTTCTCCGCCGTTGTCGCTGGTGAAGATCACGATCGTGTTGTCGGCGACGCCGCCCGATTTCAACGCGGCGAGCACGCGGCCGACCTGCGCATCGAGCTCGACGATCATCCGCTGATACGTTTTCTGCGACCCGCCGTCGAAGTGATTGAGGCTGGTTGCGCGGATGCGCGCCGATTCCGCCTCGTCGCCCGGCGCCTCCCACGGCCAGTGCGGCGCGTTGAAGTGGAGGCTCACGAGGAACGGCTGTCGCGACTTCGCATACGCCGTAATCACGTCCGTCGCGCGGTTGCCCAGCAGGTTCGTCAGGTAGCCCGCCCGTTCCACGGGCACGTCGTCGTCCCACAGGTCGGGCTTCTGATCGGTGCCGTTGTGCGAGTAGTAATCGACGGCGCCGCCGCGGAAGCCGAAGAAGTGGTCGTAGCCGCTTTGCAGCGGTCCGAACCTGGGCAACATTCCCAGATGCCACTTGCCCAAGAGCGTCGTTCCGTAACCAGCCCTGCGCAGCAGCGAGGGGAGCGTCGGATGCTCGGGCGGCAACCCGATCGCGCCGAACGCGGCGCCGAGCGCGAGCGGTTCCTCGAGTCCGATCCGCAGCCGGTACTGGTAGCGGCCGGTGATGAGGCCCACGCGCGTCGCCGTGCAGACGGCGGAGTTCGCGTAGGCCTGGACGAGCCGGACGCCGCGCGCCGCGAGACCGTCGATGTTGGGCGTCTGAAGGTCGGGACGCCCGTAGCATGCGACGTCGGCGTAGCCCATGTCGTCGGCCAGGATGAACACGATGTTCGGCGGACGGCGCGCGGGCTGGCCCGATGCGCGCGAGGCGGTCATCAGCGCGAGCGAGCCGGCGGCCGCCGTCTGGAGCATCTCGCGGCGCGAAACGCGACGAGCCATTGTCTGAACTCCTGACAGAGTAACTACGGGGATCCTATTGCCACGCGCGTCCTGCCACCTACTGCCCATTGCCCACTGCACTGCCCACTGCCCACTGCCTACTGAAACTGCACCTTCAAGTCCGCCACGAGCGGCAGGTGGTCCGATGCCATCAGCGCCTGCCGCGTCCGCGGCAGCTCCAGCTTCACCACCTCCACGCGCCCGTCGTAGTAGATGTGATCGAGATGCAGCACGGGAAACACGCCGGGATACGTCCGCCGCCGCCGCAGGTGCGATCGCAGGTCGATGCTCTGAAGGCGTTCCGTCAGCATCGACGTGGCCAGGCCCTTCATCCACTCGTTGAAGTCGCCCAGGACGACTTTCGGCTGCCCGATGCGCCGATCGTGGACGATGGCGCTGAGGCGTCCGGCCTGGTAGCGCCGCTCGAGAAACGCGGTGCCGAGGTGCACGTTGTAGAGGTGCAGCGTGTCGTCGCCGATGGCGATGTCCACACGCTGGCAGCAGCGCGGCTCGCACGTCTTCCACGAGAGGTCGTACTGCGCGTGATGCGTGATCGGGTGGCGGCTCAGGACGACGTTGCCGAAGAGACACCCGCGCAGGTGGCGCGTCGGCGCCATCACCCAGCCCATGCCGAGCAGCGCCCCGAGCTCCTCGGCGTGCCCCGCCGCACTGGGCCCGGCGCCCATGACCTCCTGCAGCGCGATGACATCCGGCTCGATGGCGCGGATGACGCCGGCGACGCGGGACGGCACGGTGCGGCCGTCGAGGCCGCGGCAGCGATGGATGTTGTAGGTGGCGATGCGCAGCGTGCGCCAGTGCGTGTCGGTCATCGGGCGAGCGAACCAGTAGAATACTGTCTATGGCCAAGCTGAAGAGCGAGATTGAAGTGCAGTGTCCGTGCTGCAGCGCGCTGCTCGTCGTGGACACCAATCTCGGGCGGGTCATCTCGCATAAGGAGCCGGAGCGCGGCGACAAGCCCGAGCTGAACGAGGCCACCCGCATCCTCGCCGAGGAGGCGCGGCGCCGCGACGCGCGCTTCGAGCAGTCGGTCGAAGCCGAGAAGACGCGCGGCGACGCGCTCGCGAGACGGTTCGAGGAGGCGCTGCGGCAGGCGAAGGAAGAGCCCGTCACCAAGCCGATGCGGGACTTCGACCTCGATTAGGTGGCAGGTGGCAGGGGACAGGAGGCGGCAGAACGGCATCAGCCTCGTGCCCGGACATGAGGTGGCAGTTCGGTCCACCGGTCGCGGCGCGGGTAGAACTTCCACGGCTTGTAATCGTGCGCCTCGCGGAACGCGCGGTACCTGACGCGCCAGCGCCGCTCCCGCGCTCGTGACCAGGCGATCCTGCGGTGCGGCCATTCGAGCAGCATCCGCTCCACCTTCCACACGTTGGTCTCCGACAGCCTCCAGTCGTAGTCGCCGAGCACGCGCAGGTCGACCACCGCGTAGCCTTTGATGAGCCCCGTGAAATCGATGTAGGGATCGAAGTAGCTGAGCGCGAGCGCGCGCGGCGTCGCGAACACCGGTTTGCGTCCGTGGAGCCCGGGGTCGCGCGAGCGCGCGACCGATCCCCATCCGCGCGGTCCCCGGTAGACGAAGATGACGTGATCGAGCAGGTCGATCGACTCGAAGCTCAGGACGAGCGGCGGGTAGCGATGCTGCTCGAGGATCACGGCCGCCGACAGCGCCGCCTCGAGGCAGTGCGCGGTGCCCCGGTTCACCACGCCGCGGAAGCTGCGCAGCGTTTCGCCTCCCTTCTCGTTGTTGTACGGCAGCACGTTCAGCCAGCGCTGCACGGCGAGCGGCGATCGGAGGCGGCGGATGATTCGGCGCTCGGCCGCGGTGAACGACAGCCGCGGCGGCGCCGCCGGTTCAGCGCGCGGGAGCGGGAGCCGCTTTGAGGTCGGCAATGAGGTCGGCCGGCGTCCACATGTTGCCCGGGCGAATCTTCACGAGCCTGCCCTCGGCATCGATCACGGCGGTGCTCAGGTTGTGCGTGAGGACGGCGGGGCTCTCGTCGCTCGGCTCCGCGGTGACGCCGAACTTCGCGGTGAAGCCCTTGATGTCGCCGGCGTTCGCCGTGACGAAGTGCCACACCGCCGGGTCCGCCTGCAGCGTCTTCGCGTGCGCCTGCAGCACGGCGGGCGTGTCGTTGGCCGGGTCGAAGCTGACCGAGACGAGACGCACGTCGCCGAGCCCCGGTGTCTTCTTGATCTCGTTCTGGATGCCCGCGAAGTTGCGGTCCATGAGTGGGCAGAAGTCCGGCTGCGGGCAGCGCGTGTACATGAACGTCAGCGCGACACGGTGCCCCTTCAGCGACGTCAGCGGACGCGCGGCGTTGTGCTCGTCCACGAGCGGCGTGTCCGGCACCGGTTCTCCCGGCTTCAGCATCTGCGATTCGGTGATCTCCGGCCCGGTCGCGTCCTCGATCGCCGCGTGCCCGGTCTTGTCGATCTTCGAGAGGTGCGCCTCGGTCTCGCCGACGACGAGCGTCGCCGTGATGAGATCGCCGGGCTGCTTGTCGGCGAGGATCTTCGCGTCCTCGACCTTGTACGGCATGGTCATCGCGGGCATGAACCCGGGGATGTCGCCGTGCTTGACGAGCACCTCGCTCGTCTCGGGCTTGACGTCGAGGATCTGGCCCTGGAGCTGGTACTCCTTCGTTGGAGCCGTGCGACTGCACGCGGCCGCCAACATCATCGCTACTATCAGGAAACGACGCATCACCTAGACTGTAGCAAGTTTTGGAACTGGCGGGTCCAGAAGGACCCGCCCTCCACGACAGAGAGTCGGCCACGTTCTCAACAGTGGAGGCCGGGTCCTTTCGGACCCGGCGTAAGGGATCACCAATGATCTGGGTCGGCACGTCCGGCTACAACTACCCGGAGTGGCGCGGCAGCTTCTACCCCGAGAAGCTCGCGGCTTCGAAGATGCTGCCGTACTACGCCGAGCGGTTCCCCACGGTCGAGATCAACTACACGTTCTACCGCGCGCCGAACGAGAAGATCCTCGATGGCTGGAGCCGTGCGACACCGGAGCGCTTCCGGCTCACGCTCAAGGCGCCGAAACGCATCACGCACGACCGGCGGCTGCGCGACTGCGCCGAACCGGTGCGGCAGTTCTTCGAGACGGCCGCGACGCTCGGGCCGAAGCTCGGCGCGCTGCTGTTCCAGCTTCCGCCGAACCTGAAAAAGGACCTCGCGCTCTTCGACGCGTTTCTCGACGCCTTCCCGCCGCGTGTCTGCGCGGCCTTCGAGTTCCGCCACGAGTCGTGGCTGGACGAGGAGGTCTACGCGCGCCTGCGGGCCCGCAATCTCGCGCTGTGCGTGGCCGACAGCGAACGGCTGTCGACGCCCGTCGTCCTCACCGCGGACTACGGCTACTTCCGGTTACGAGACGAGGGCTACACGCCGGAAGACATCGTGCGCTGGGGTGACGTGATGCGGGAGCAGGCGTCCGGCTGCCGCGACGTCTTCGTCTACTTCAAGCACGAAGAGGAAGGGAAGGGGCCGGAGTTCGCGACGCTGCTGATGCAGCATCTCGGCCTCGCGCGAGCTGACAGTCGGTGAACCGGACGATTTCACGCTCGGCCCAGTAGCCGTCGTAGCCGTCGTTGGCCTGCTCGACGTAGGCGCAGTGGCCGCCGTGCGGCGTGATCACGACCGTGATGTGCGGGTTCGACGCGACCGCGGGATCGCGAAACGTCGACATCGGCACGAACGGGTCGTCTGCGGCGGTGATGACGAGCGCCGGCACGCGGATGCGATCGATGACACGCATCGCGCTGGCGCGATGGTAATAATCGGCCGCGTCGCGGAAGCCGTGATGCGGTGCCGTGTAGGCCTCGTCGAACTGGCGGACCGTCCAGATGCGCTTCAGCGGATCGAGCGAAAACGAGCCGGGAAATGCCGCCGCCTTGCGGCGCATGCGGCCCTTCAGGTTGCGGACGAAGTTCCACTCGTACGGAATGTTCGATCTGCGCTCCAGCGCCTTGACGCACACGGCAAGGTCCATCGTCGGCGAGACCGCGCAGACGGCGACCAGGCCGTCAGGGGCCGCGTCGCCAAGCTCGCCCGCCAGCTTCAA
>DASQAX010000286.1:0-23977 GCA_035635535.1 Vicinamibacterales bacterium
CGCGAGCACCGTCGCCGGCATCGGGGCGGAGAACGCGACCTGATCGTCAGTCACGTGAACCCGATCGGACGCGTCGCGGGTTTCCGGCTCGATCACATACGTCCGGCCGTCGAGAAACACCCAGACCCGATTGCGATCGCCAACGGCGTACGCGATGCGTCCGGAGACGAGATACCTGCCGTTGCCGAGCGCGTCAGCCACGGTAGCCTCGCAGTGTGTCCCACGGGTCCACCTTCGCACCCCCGTCTTCGCCAGCGGTGCTTCGGCGAGACAGGTCCGCCTTCGCGGTGAACACGGCATGGGCGACCTCGCGCACCTCGTCCGGGATCCCGGCGGCGCTCCGGCCGCGAAGTGCGTCTCCTTCGACGTCGAGAAACCGCGTGTCGATGTCGCCGGCGACGAACCGCGGATGTTCGAGCAGCTCGATGAGAAACGACACGTTGGTGCGGATCCCGAGAATCGGGTAGTTGCGCAGCGCCTCGACAGCGCGGCGCCGCGCGACCTCGCGCGTCTCGCCGTCCGCGATCAGCTTGGCGACCAGCGGATCGTAGTGAACGCCGATCTCTCCGCCCTCGGCCACGCCCGAATCGATCCGGACGCCCGGCATCGACGGTTCGCGATAGAGGAGCAGCGGCCCGGCCTGCGGCAGATCGTTCCTCGACGGATCCTCCGCGTACACCCGCACCTCGATCGCGTGCCCGCGCTGCGCGAGCGAGCCCTGCGCCCAGGGCAATGGTTCGCCGCGCGCGACCGCGATCTGCGCGTGCACCAGGTCGACGCCGGTGACGCGTTCGGTGACCGGATGCTCGACCTGCAGGCGCGTGTTCACCTCGAGGAAATAGAACGACGCGGCGTCGCCGGTCCCATCGAGCAGGAACTCGACGGTCCCCGCGTTTCGATATCCGGCGGCCCGCGCGAGCGCGACAGCCGCGTCGCCCATCCGCTGCCGAAGCGCCGGCGTCACCGCGGTCGACGGCGTTTCCTCGACGACCTTCTGATGGCGGCGCTGGATGGAGCATTCGCGCTCGAACAGGTGAACGACGTTGCCATGGTTGTCCGCCAGCACCTGGATTTCGACATGGCGCGGACGCTCGATGAGCCGCTCGACGTACAGCGTGCCGTCGCCGAATGCGGCCGTCGCCTCTCGCCGGGCTTGATCGATTCCAGCCGTGAGCGCGCGCTCGTCGCGGATCGTCTTCATGCCAATGCCGCCGCCGCCGGCCGACGGCTTCAGCAGGACGGGGAACCCCAGCTTCCGCGCCGCCGCGGCGACGGCATCGGTGGATTGATCCGCAGGCGTCGCGCCCGGCACCACGGGCACGCCTGCGCGTTCGGCGATCGCTCGCGCCGCAATCTTCGAGCCGAGGCGATCGATGACCTCGCCCGGTGGACCAATGAAGGTAATGCCGGCCGCCACGCACGCGTTGGCGAACGCCGCGTTCTCGGACAGAAAGCCGTAGCCGGGGTGGATCGCATCCGCGCCGGTTTCACGCGCCGCCGCGAGAATCGCGGGAATGGAAAGATAGCTGTCAGCCGGCGGCGCGGGGCCGATGCGCACGGCGCGATCCGCAAGCAGCACGTGGGGCGCGCGCGTGTCGGCGTCCGAGTGCACCGCCACGCACGGAATCCCGAGCTCCCGGCATGCCCGGATGACGCGAACGGCAATCTCGCCGCGGTTGGCGATCAGGATTTGCGTGACACGTCCCACGATGCCTTCCGTTTTTCGAGGAAGGCGCGCAGCCCTTCCTGCCCCTCCTCGGACACGCGCCGCGCGGCGATCGCCTCCGCGGTGAGGCCGGCCGCGTCGGAGGCGCCGCGCGCCCAGACGCGTGGAATCAGCGCCTTGGCGGTGGAAATCGCGTCGGGGGCGCCGCTGAGGAATTCGTTCACGTACAACTCGACCATCGTGTCCAGGGTGTCGATCGGGACGACCGCGTGCACGAGCCCGATTTCCCGTGCGCGCGCGGCGTTGAAGCGCATGCCGGTGAGGAACAGCTCGCGCGCGGCGGATCGCCCGACCTTGGCGAGCGCGTACGGCGAGATGACCGCCGGCAGGATTCCAAGCTTGACCTCGGTGAAGCCGAACACCGCGTTCTCGTCGGCAACGACGACGTCGCAGACGGCGCAGAGGCCGGCGCCGCCGCCGAGCGCCGCGCCGTGGATGCGGCCGATGAGCGGAATGGGCAGCGTGTCGAGCGCCGCGAACATGCGCGCCGCCGTGTTCGCGTCGCGCACGTTCTCGTCGTGCGTGTAGGTGAGCGCGTTGGCCATCCACGCGATGTCCGCGCCTGCCGAGAACACTTTGCCGGTGCCCGCAATTACCGTCACGCGCACATCGTCATCGGCGTTGATGGAGGCGGCCCACGCCGTGAGGTCCGCGATCATCGCCTCGTTGAACGCGTTGCGGACGTCGGGCCGGTTGAGCGTGACGTACTCGACGACCCCATCACGCCGAGTGAGAAGCGTTTCGTACGACATGTCTCAAACCGCTACCTTACTTCGCGCCCTTCGTGGCCTTCGTGGTTCACATCCGGAAGACCCCGAACTTCGGCGCCGGTATCGGCGCGTTGAAGCTCGCCGACAGCGCGAGCGCCAGGGTGCTGCGGGTCTGCGCCGGGTCGAGAATCCCGTCGTCCCACAGCCGCGCGGTCGAATAGTACGGCGACCCTTCGAGGTCGTACTTGTCGAGAATCGGCTGGCGGATCTGCCGGTCCTCCTCGTCCGACAGCTGCCGGTTCTCGCGCGCCAGCTGGTCGCGCTTGACCGTGGCGAGCACGCCCGCGGCCTGCTCGCCGCCCATGACGGAGATGCGGGCGTTCGGCCACATCCAGAGGAACCGCGGCTCGTACGCGCGGCCGCACATGCCGTAATTCCCCGCGCCGAACGACCCGCCGATGATGATGGTGAACTTCGGCACGACCGAGTTGGCGACCGCGTGCACCATCTTGGCGCCGTCCTTCGCGATGCCGCCGCGCTCGTACTGCTTGCCCACCATGAACCCGGTGACGTTCTGCAGGAACACCAGCGGGATGCCGCGCAGGTTGCACAGCTCGATGAAGTGCGTGGCCTTGAGCGCCGACTCGGAGAACAGCACGCCGTTGTTGCCGATGATGCCGACCAGGAACCCGTGCAGCCGCGCGAAGCCCGTCACGACCGTCGGCGCATAGCGCTCCTTGAACTCGTCGAACCGCGAACCGTCCACGAGCCGGGCGATGACCTCGCGCACGTCGTACGGCTTCCGGACGTCCGCGCTGACGACGCCGTACAGCTCCTGCGGATCGTACGCGGGCTCTTCGGCATCGCTGACATCGGCCGGCAGCGTCTTGCGCGCGTTCAGCGTGCCGACAATCGTCCGCGCCATCTCCAGCGCGTGCGCGTCGTCCTCGGCAAGGTAGTCGGCCACCCCGGAGAGCCGCGTGTGCACGTCGGCGCCGCCGAGCTCCTCCGCGGTGACGTCCTCGCCGGTGGCGGCCTTCACGAGCGGCGGCCCGCCGAGAAATATCGTCCCGGTCCCCTTGACGATGATCGTCTCGTCGGACATCGCGGGCACGTAGGCGCCGCCGGCCGTGCAGGAGCCCATGACCACCGCGATCTGCGCGATCGATTCCGCCGACATGCGCGCCTGGTTGAAGAAGATGCGGCCGAAGTGCTCCCTGTCGGGGAAGACCTCCGCCTGCAGCGGAAGGAACGCGCCGCCCGAATCGACGAGGTAGACGCACGGCAGCCGGTTCTCGATCGCGACCTGCTGCGCGCGTACGTGCTTCTTGACCGTGATCGGGTAGTAGGTGCCGCCTTTCACCGTGGCGTCGTTGGCGACGACCAGCACCTCGCGGCCGGAGACGCGGCCGATGCCGGTGACGATGCCGGCGCCGGGCGCGTCGTTGTCGTACATCTCCCACGCGGCCAGCGGCGAGAGCTCCAGAAACGGCGAACCCTCGTCGAGGAGGCGGTCGATGCGCTCGCGCGCCGGCAGCTTTCCCTGCTCGCGATGCCGCTGCAGGTAGCGCGGGCCGCCGCCCTCGCGGGCCTTCGCGATTCGCTCGCGCAGCTGCGCCACCAGCGCCGTCATCTTGTCGTGGTTGGCCGTGAAGTCGGGACTGTCAGTTCGAACGCGGGAGGGGAGTCGCTGCATTCACCCCGACCTCTACCTTATTCGACGTGCGGCCAGCTGCTCGCGGCCCTCCGCAGTCTGAATCAGCCATCGCGCCGATTATACGAGCACAGATTTGAACCCAGCTCATCTGTATATAAACCTTACAGCCTGTAATGTTTTGGTCCGGCGGCTCGATGTATGTAGTATTTGAAGACGTGGCTGCGCTAGCTCGGGGTGACCGGACCGGGGACTCGTGACGTATGGCAAGTCAACCTTCCACCAGCACCAAGCGCCGCAAGCGCGTCCTGGCGATAGACGATGAACCGCAGATGACCGAGTGGCTGAAAATGGTCATCGAGGCGGAAGGGTACGAAGTCCGTACCGCCCTCATCGGCACCCGCGGCGAGGAAATCTACAAGCAGTGGCGGCCCGACGTGGTCGTCACCGACCTCATGCTCCCCGATCTCGACGGCGTGCAGCTGCTGCGACGCCTCAAGGAGCTCGATCCCTCTCCGGAAGTGATCGTCATCAGCGGCCAGGGCACGATCGCGCGGGCGGTCGAAGCCGGGCAGGCGGGCGCGTTCTTCTTCCTCGAGAAGCCCGTGAGCCAGGAAGGGCTCATGAACATCCTCGGGCGCGCCATGGATCGTACCCAGGAGCGCGCCGAGCACCAGCAGCTCAAGGATCAGATACGGGGTCAGTACAGCTTCGCGAACATCGTCGGCCAGAGCAAGAAGATGAAAGAGCTGTTCGAGCTGGTCGAGAGCGTGGCCGCCAGCGACGCGAACATCCTGATCCAGGGCGAGAACGGCACCGGCAAGGAGCTGATCGCCAACGCGATTCACTACAACTCGAACCGCGTCAAGGGCCCCTTCATCAAGATCAACTGCGCCGCCATCCCGAAGGACCTGATCGAGAGCGAGCTGTTCGGCTATAAGAAGGGCGCGTTCACGGGGGCGAACACCGACAAGGTGGGCCTCTTCGAGATGGCCGAGAGCGGCTCGCTCCTGCTCGACGAGATTGGCGAGATGCCGCCGTACCTGCAGACCAAGCTGCTGCGCGTGCTGCAGGAGCGCGAATACCGTCCCATCGGCAGCGACCGGCTCGTGCACGTGGACTTCCGTCTCATCTGCGCGACCAACATCGATCTCGAGACCGCGCTGCGCGAGGGGAAGCTGCGCGAGGATCTCTACTTCCGCATCAACACGATCACCCTGCGCGTGCCGCCGGTACGCGAGCGGAGCGAGGACATTCCGCTCCTCTGCAACCACTTCCTCTCGAAGTTCAACCAGCGCTACCAGAAGAACGTGAAGTCGATTTCGCCGGCCGCCTACCACCTGCTCATCCGCAACCGGTGGCCGGGCAACGTGCGCGAGCTCGAAAACGCGATCGAGCGGGCGGTCCTGGTCTGCAAGACGGGGGAGATCCAGCCCAACGATCTGCCCGAGACGATTCGCGAGGAGGGAAGCCCCGCGCAGGAGTTCACCATCCCGCCGCACCGGACGCTCGCCGAAATCGAGAAGATGGCGATCATGCAGACGCTGCAACGGACGAACTGGAACAAGCAGGAGGCGGCGCAGATCCTCGGCTTGTACCGGCCGACGCTCTACAGCAAGATGAAGAAGCACGACATTAAGGATCAGCGCGCCGCGCAACGCGCCGCGGCCGCAACCCCGACCACCCCCGCGCCGACTTAGGCTTCACGCCTCAGGAACTGGCCCGGCCGTTGCACAAAACTTCGTGTGCTCGGCCGCCTCGGCACCCTGGTCCTCACGCTGCTCGCATGGGTCGGCGACGTTGCACTTTTTGGGGCGCGCGCTCTCTACGAGGCGGTGCTGCCGCCGTACGAGTTCAAGGAGACCTGGCGGCACGTCTTCGAAATCGGGTGGCGCTCGCTGCCGCTGATCGCGCTCTCCGGCCTCGCCATCGGGGTCGTCCTCTCGATGCACACCCGCGCGTCGCTCGAGCGCTTCGGCGCCGAGGCGATGATTCCCGCCGGGCTCGCCATCGCGCTCATTCGTGAAACCGGGCCGCTGACGGCCGGGCTGCTCGTGTCGGGGCGCGTCGGCGCCGGCATCGGCGCCGAGCTGGGCGCCATGAAGGTCACCGAGCAGATCGACGCGCTCGAGGCGGTGGCCGTCGACTCGTTCAAGTTCCTCGCGGTGACGCGCATCCTCGCGTGCATCATCGCCATGCCGCTGCTGACCGCCGTCATCGATTTCTGCGGCATCTTCGGCGGCTACCTCGCCGAGACGACCGTCAGCGGCATGTCCGCGCAGCTCTACTTCCACCGCGCGTTCTCCATCGTCGAGTTCAGCGACTTCCTGCCCGCGACGCTGAAGACGGCGGTCTTCGGCTTCCTCATCGGGACCGTGTCGTCGTATCTCGGGTTCAACACGAGCCGCGGCACCGAGGGCGTCGGCCGCACCTCCACCAGCAGCGTGGTGCTGTCGTCGATCTGCATCATCCTCGTCAACGTCGTCCTCGTGAAACTGATTTTCTTCGTGTTCCCGGTGAAGGCATGACGCAGGACGGAGAGGCCATCCGGCTCGAACATGTCACGAAGTCGTTCGACCACCACAAGGTGCTCGACGACGTGACGCTGGAGGTGGCGGAGGGGAAGGCCTTCTGCCTGCTCGGGCGCAGCGGGACGGGGAAGAGCGTGACGCTCAAGCACATCATCGGCCTGATGCAGCCCGACCAGGGGCACGTCTTCGTCCGGGGCAAGGACATCACGGCGCTGAGCGGCCGCGACCTCTCCGACGTGCGCCGCTCGATGGGGTTCCTGTTCCAGAACGCGGCGCTCTTCGATTCGATCTCGGTCGGCGAGAACGTCGCCTTTCCGCTCCGGCGCCACACGGACTGGCCCGACTCGAAGATTCGCGAGACCGCGCGCGCGAAGCTCGCGGAGGTCGGCCTCGAAGACGAGTACGACAAGATGCCGGCCGAACTGTCCGGCGGCATGCGGAAGCGCGCCGGGCTCGCGCGGGCGATGGCGCTCGACCCCGACATACTCCTCGTGGACGAACCGAGCGCGGGGCTCGACCCGATTACAGCCGACGAGATCGATCAGCTCCTGGTGGACCTCAAGAAGCACGGCACTACGCTCGTCGTCGTCACGCACAACATCCCGAGCGCCCGGCACATCGGCGACGAGCTGGCGGTGCTGCACGACGGCCGCGTGATCGAGCGCGGGACGGCAGAGGACCTCGATCGGAGCGACGACAAGATGGTCCGCATGTTCATGCGGTCGGAGGGCTCGGGATGATCTCCGCCAGGGCGGTCGGCGCCGGCGCGTTCGTCGTCATCGGCCTTCTGCTGTTCGCGGTCGCGCTGTTCCTGATCGGCGATCGCCGGATGCTGTTCGAGCGCCGATTCACCCTGTACACGGAGTTCTCGCGGCTCGGCGAGCTCGAGACGGGCGCCCCGGTACGCGTGGCGGGCGTCGACGCCGGCGAGGTCACCGACATCGTGCTGCCGAGAATGCCGTCGGAGAAGTTCAAGGTGAAGATGGAGGTGCGCGAGGCGCTCCATCCGGTCATTCGCACCGACTCGGTCGCCATCCCGCAGACGCAGGGCCTGGTCGGCGGCGCCTTCGTCAACATCAACGTCGGCACCGACCAGGCGCCGCGCGTCGAGGAGGACGGCACCATCCCGGGCCGCGACCCCTTCCAGATCAGCGACCTCCTGCAGGAGGCGAGCGACACGATGATGATGATCGGCGACACCGTCACCGCGCTCCGCGGCGACGCGGAAACCGCGGTCAGGGAGGTCGCCGGTACCGCGCAGGACGCGCACGCGCTGCTCGATCAGATGCGCCCGGACCTCGAAGCGATGGCGAAGAACGGCAACGTCATCTCCAGCGACTCGCGCGAGCTGATGGCCAAGCTCAATGACGGACAGGGGACCATCGGCAAGCTCATTAACGACGACGACCTCTATCGCCAGTTCCAGGAGTTGACGAACCAGGCCCAGGAGACCGTCGCCAACCTGCACCAGGTCTCGGACGACGCGCGCCGGGCGATTGCCGACGTCCGATCGAAGGACGGCCCCGCGCAGGGGCTGCTCGCCGAGATGCGGACGACGGTCAGCCAGGCCCGGGAGGCGACCGGGGACCTCGCCGACAACATGGAGGCGATGAAGCACAACTTCCTGCTGCGCGGCTTCTTCAACAAGCGCGGCTACTACGACCTCGACGCCATCTCGCCGGCGGAATACAGAACAGGTGTGCTCGAAAACGGTAAACGTAAGGCCATGCGGATCTGGCTGAAGTCGGCGCTGCTGTTCGAGCCGGGCCCCGACGGGACCGAGGTGCTGTCGGAAAGCGGGCGGGCGCGGATCGATTCCGCGATGTCGACCTACCTCAAGTATCTGCCGGCCAGTCCGCTGGTGGTCGAAGGCTACGCGCCCGCGCAGACCGTGGCCGAGCGCTTCCGTCTGTCGCGCAGGCGCGCCGGAATCGTGCGTCAATACATCGTCGGCAGATACGAAGTGCCGCCACAGAACGCGGGGTTCATCGGCCTCGGCATCGAGGCGTTGAACAGCCCTGACAAGGGTCGCTGGGATGGGGTGTCCTTGACGTTGTTCCTCGATCGGACGGAACTGCAGTTGGCCAATGAAGCAAATGCCAAATCCCAGGTCCCAAGCCCCAAGCCCCAAACCAACTAGGCTGGCAATTTCAGATGTGGGATGGGGGATTTGGGGTTTGGGATTTGGGTTTTCCGCATAGTGGCACCCGTTTTGGAAGTCGGATACCGCTGGGCCAAACGAAGGAGGGGCGTGTGAACGAGTCTCGAGTGATAGCCGCAGGCGCAATTATCGGCGCGGTGGCAGGCGCCGCCGTGAGTTACCTCTTCTTTACGGACCGGGGACATCAGCTGCGCAACCAGCTCGAGCCCGCCGTGGACGATCTGCGGCGCGAATTCGGCAAGTTCCAGGGAACCATCGAAAAGCTCGGGGCGATGGCCAACGACGGCATCCGTGCGGTGAACGAGTTCAACGCGGCCCGGGCGCAGTCGTCCTTCTCCGGCACCCGTACGTCGCACTGACGAGAGCGACGGTATGAATGCAGGGAATCTGGACACGACGAACCTCCTGCTCGGGATCATGGCGGCCGTCAGCGTCCTCGAAGCGCTCCTGTTGATTGGCGCCGGGGTGATGGCCTATCGCCTGTACGCGCAGGCGATGCAGACCGTGCGGGAGATCGAAGCCCGGCAGATAGTGCCGCTCGTCGCCCGCGTGGACGCGCTGATGACGCGCGTCGACGCGATCCTGCTCGACGTCAAGGACGTCACGGCCCGGGTGAGCAACCGGACCGAGCGGGTCGATGCGGCGATTCGCACCACCATGGATCGCGTCGACGAGACGGCGGGGCGCGTGCGCTCCTCCGTGTCGTCGCGCGTCAACCGCGTTCTCACACTCGTGCACACCGCGCGCGCGGCGGTGGACGGGTTCTTCCATCACAGCCGGCGCGCGGAACACGCTTGACGGGACACGTCGAAACTTCGAACGTCACACTTCGACCGTTAGAGCCTACACAGGGAGGAGCAACACAATGGCGGACAGCTTTGATCGGTATGACAACGAAAGCAGCGGCGGCGGCGGGTTCATGATGGGCCTGCTGACCGGCACGGTGCTGGGCGCCGGCCTCGGGATGCTGCTTGCGCCGAAGGCGGGCTCGGAGCTGCGCGGCGCGCTGGGCGAGCAGGCGCGCACGTGGGGCAACGCCGCGTCGGAGCAGTACAAGAAGGCGTCAGAGACGGCCGGCACGTGGGCCGATCGCGGGCGCGAGATGGTCGACAAGGCGCGCGACGCGGTCAGCCGCGGCGCCGACGAAGCGCGCAGCTACGCGAGCGGCACGACCGGCAGCAGCTACAGCTCGGGCAGCACGGGCAGCACGGGCAGCAACTACGGCTCGGGCGGCAGCGGCACGACGGACTTCGGACGTTCGTAGGTTCGTCGGTTCGCGGGTTCGCGGCTCACGGTTCGCGGGTTCGCAGGTGCGTGGTTCGAATCAACGCACCCGCGAACCGGAACCCCCCGCACCCGCGCACCAGCGAACCCTTGAACCGCCCGGAGCCTGCATAATGTTCGCGTGACTCCGTCGGAGGAGCTCCGGCTGACTGGCCGCGCCGCCTGGCGCGGGCTGGTCGAGCTCGTCAACAGCAACGACCTGACGCACGCGGCGTCCATCGCGTACTACGCGCTGCTCTCGCTCTTTCCGTTCCTCCTGCTCGTCATCTCGCTGCTCGGGTCCGTGACCGCCAGCGAGGAGCAGCGGCTCGCGGTCCTCACCTTCGTCTTCCGCTACTTCCCGACGCGGCTCGACTTCGTCGCCTCCCAGCTCGATGCCTTCCGCCAGACGCGCATCCAGGTGGGGGTCGCCGGCAGCCTCGCGCTGATCTGGTCGTCGCTCGGCGTCTTCGGCGCCATCACGAGCGCAGTCAACGAGGCGTGGGGCGTCGAGAAGCAGCGCAGCTTCCTCAAGCACCGCATGGTGTCGTTCCTGATGCTCGTCGCCGCCGGGCTCGTCATGGTCGTCGGGCTGATCCTGGTCACCGCGATCCAGGTGGCCGAGGCGTCGTGGTTCGGTGTGATGCTCCTGCGGTTCCACTGGCTGCTGGCCCTCCAGACGTGGACGTTCCGCTACGCTGCGACGATCATCCTCATCTTCGGCGTCGGCCTCGTCTTCTACTTCATTCCGAACGCGAAGACCCGGTTCCGCGACGTCTGGGTCGGCGCGGCGCTGACCGGCGTACTCTGGCGCCTCGCCTTCGACGGCTTCTCCTGGTACATCGCCAGCAACTCGCGGCTCGCCTTCATCCAGGGATCGATTGCCGCCGTGGTCGTCTTTCTGCTGTGGATTTACATCTCGTCCGTTATCCTGATGTACGGCGTTGAGTTCACGGCTGCGTACGCTCGTCTCCGGCGTCATCGCCCGGATGAAATGCCGGCGGCCCCCACGCCGCGCGTGTGAATCAGTGTGCCGGGTCCAAAAGGACCCGGCCTACGCCCGCCGTAGGGCGGGTCTTTTCAGACCCGCCGGCATCGCGCTCGCGGGCATCACCCTCATTTCCGTTCCGCAGGAAATCGAAATCGGGCGCGCCGAGAACGCGCAGGTCCGCAAGCAGATGAAGGAGCTGCGCGATCCGCGCGTGACGGCGTACGTCACGCGCCTCGGCCAGCGCCTGGGCAGCGCGGCGCCCGGCGCGAAATATCCGTACTCCTTCCAGGTTGCCGACGTCGCCGAGATCAATGCGTTCTCGCTTCCGGGCGGTCCCGTCTGGATCAATCGCGGCGTGCTGCGCGCCGCGGGCAACGAGTCGCAGGTGGCGGGGGTGCTGGCGCACGAGATTGCCCACATCGCGCAGCGGCACGCCGCGGATCAGCTGACGAAGACGCTGCTCGCGAAGTGGAGCCTCGGGTTGCTGGGCGCGATGCTCGGCAACGTCGGCGGCGCCGGCACCGCGCAGGCCGCCGGCGCGATGATGGCCAACGGCGTGTTCCTGAAATTCAGCCGCGACGACGAGCGCGAGGCGGACCGCGTCGGGCTGCAGATCATGACGAAGGCGGGATGGGACCCGCGCGGGATGATCGAGCTGTTCGACGTGCTGCGCCGCGAGTCGAAGCGCGACCCGGGCGCGGTGGACGTGTTCTTCTCGACGCACCCGTCGCCGGAGGATCGCGTCGCGCGGCTGACGGCCGCGACCGCGCGCAGCCGCGGCGGCGTGCGCGACACCGCCGAATTCAAGGAGGTGAAGCGGCGCGTGCGCTAGACTCGCGAGGTGCCGTTCATCGTCTCCGATATTTCCTATGTCGATCTGAACTTCTGCAATACCCCGAAGGCCATCGCGACGGGCGTGTACGGCAGCGACGCCGGCGTCGTGCTGGTCGATCCCGGTCCCGGGTCGTGCATCGAGACGCTCCGCGCCCTGCTGCAGGCGCAGGGGATCCGCGTGAGCGACATTCAATCCGTGCTGCTCACGCACATCCATCTGGACCACGCCGGGGCTACGGGCCTGCTCGTCGAGGAGAACCCGAAGATTCGCGTGTTCGTGCACGAGAAGGGCGCGCCGCACGTCATCGATCCGTCGAAGTTGATCAACAGCGCGAACCAGTTGTGGGGCGAGGAAGGCGTCGCCCGTCTCTGGGGCAGGGTCCTGCCGGTGCCGCAGTCGAACCTGCAGGTCCTCGGCGAGCGCAATCAGATCGTCGCCGGGGGCCATGCCTTCGACGTGCGGTACACGCCGGGCCACGCGTCGCATCACGTCAGCTACTTCGACGGGCAGAGCGGCATCGCGTGGGCGGGCGACACCGCGGGGCTGCGCTTCACGTCACAGGTGTTCACGCTGCCGCCGACGCCGCCGCCCGACATCGACCTCGAGGCGTGGCGCGAGAGCATCGCGACGCTGCGCGCGTGGCGGCCGGAGATCGTCTTCATCACCCACTTCGGGCCCTACAGCGGTGTCAGCGATCATCTCGATCACCTCGAGACGAGCCTGCGCGATGTCGCGGACATGGCGAAGCGCGCGATCGACAGCGATCTGCCGGACGAGGCGAAGTACGAGCAATTCAGAGCGGGGGTGGTCGCCTATATCCGGCGCGCCGGAGTGGAAGACGAGCTCGGACCGCTCGAGCACGTCGGGCCGCTGGAGTTCAACTGGCGAGGACTGGTGCGCTACTGGCGCAAGCGAACGACGAAGGCCTGACGGCATACCCGAAGCACACGAACAGTAAACGGCGGGTACGTAGGGGCCGACCTTCAGGTCGGCCCGCACGACGCACGAATCACGTCGGAGGAGGAGGACTCATATACTGAATGACGTGGAGTTTCGCCTGAGACCGACGGCCGTCAAGCGCACCTCTTTTGACGAAGAAGAGCGCACGCGACCCTCGCTGCAGCACTGGCGTTCCCGCCCCCCCTCGGAGCGCATCGCTGCAGTCGAGTTCCTGCGGCAGCAGTTCGATGGATCTCGCCCCCGACTTCGACGAGTTTATCGGCTCATTGATCGCCCACGAGGTTGAGTTCCTGATCGTGGGGGCGTACGCTCTCGCGTTCCACGGCGCTCCGCTCGAGCACGTCGGATCGCTGGAGTTCAACTGGCGAGGGCTGGTTCGATATTGGCGCAAGCGGCGGGGATAGCCACGGGCCTTCCCTCAGGCGGACCTGAAGGTCCGCCTCTACGTCCGGCTGAAGGTCCGCCTCTACGTCCGGCTTAGGCTGGCCGGGCGCCATGATCCGGCCAGAATCGCCACGTAGCGTCCGACCGAACTCGGACGTTACTGGTGATCGCGCCCGCCTCGATGCTCCTTGAGAAAGAACACGCAGATCAGGCTGATGACCGAGCAGATCGAGATGTACCACGCGATCGCCGTTGACGTGCCGTACTCTCTCAGCAGCAGCGTCGCGATCAACGGCGCGGGGCCACCCGCGGTAATCGACGCCAGCTGATAGCCGAGCGCCGAGCCGCTGTAGCGGACCGACGCGGGAAAGCTTTCCGCGATGTACGCCGCCTGTGGCCCGTACTGGAGGTCCTGGATCGGGTTCGAGATCACGATCGCCAGGAACACCAGCGGCAGCGATTTCGTGTCGAGCAACCCGAAGTACATGAACGGGAAGACGATCATGATCGCGCAGCCGATCGCGGTGATCGTGCGCCGGCCGTACAGGTCCGACAGGTGGCCGAACAGCGGGTTGGCGAAGCACGACACGAGCGCCATCACCATCACCATGTTGAGGACGAGGCCGCGGCCGAAGCCGAGCACGGTCGTTCCATACGTGATGACGTAGGTGGTGAAGATGTAGAAGCACACCTGCTGGCTGGTCCGCAGGAGCGCCGACAGCGCCACTTCCTTGCCGTTGTGCCGCAGCACCTCGACGAGCGGCGCCTTCACGATCGCGCCGGTCTTCTTCAGTTCCTCGAACACCGGCGTTTCGTTCACGCCCGCGCGGATGTAGAAGCCGGTGATCACCAGCGCGACGCTGGCGAGGAAGGGGATGCGCCATCCCCAGTTGAGAAACGACTGGTCCGACGTCAGTCCCGTCATCAGCGCGAGCGCCCCGTTGGCCAGCACCATGCCGGCCGGCGCGCCCATCTGCGCGAAGCTCGTGGTGAAGCCGCGCCGCTTCGGGTCGGTCCACTCGGCGGCCATCAGCACCGATCCGCTCCACTGGCCGCCAATCGCGAGCCCCTGCAGGATGCGGCCGATCGTCAGGAACACCGCGCCCCAGATGCCAATCACCTCGTACGACGGCGTGAGACCGACTGCCATCGTCGAGGCGCCCATCACGATCATCGTGAAGACGAGCAGCTTCTTGCGGCCGATGCGGTCGCCGAAGTGGCCGAAGATGGCCGCCCCGATCGGGCGCGCGACGAACCCGACGAAGAACGTCGTGAACGACAGCATCGTCGAGACGAACGGATCGGAACCCGGAAAGAACTTCTGCGGGAACACAGCCGCGGCCGCCACCCCGTAGAGGAAGAAGTCGTACCACTCGATGGTGGTGCCGACGGTGGCCGACACGACGGCCCGGAGCTGATGCCGGCGGACGGCGCGGTCGGTGCGGAGGGTCGCGGCGGTATCAGTCACGCGCGCCATTGTATCCGCCTTCGCCACGGCGACCGATGTCCCCGCACAGCTCCGAGGTGAACGCGCCGGTGCCGAGCGCGCCGCCGAGATCGATCGTCCGCGTGGAAGGCTTCCGCAGCGCCGCGTCCACCGACGTCTCGATGACGCGCGCCGCGGCGGTGAGCTTCTCGTCATGGTGCCGGCGGCCGAGCCAGTCGAGGAGCATCGCCGCCGACACGATCAACGAGATCGGGTTGGCCTTGTCCTGCCCCTGGATGTCCGGCGCCGAACCGTGCTGCGCCTGCGCCATGCAATGGCGCTCGCCGACGTTGATCGACGCCGCCAGCCCGAGGCTGCCCGACAGCTCCGCCGCTTCGTCCGAGAGGATGTCGCCGAACATGTTCGTGGTGACGACGACGTCGAAGCGCGCGGCGTCGCGCACGAGCAGCGCGGCCATCGAGTCCACGAGCTGTTCGTCGTACGTCACGTCCGGATGATCGTTCGCCACCGCGCGCACCTCGCGGAGGAAGAGCCCTTCGGTCACGGCGAGGACGTTGGACTTGTGCACCGCCGTGACATGACGCCGCCGCGTAGTTGCCAGCTCGAATGCCGCGCGGGCGATACGCGCGGACGCCGGTGCCGAGATCTTGCGAATCGACAGCGCCAGCTCCGGCGTCGGCATCAGCTCGCCGCTCCCGCGATGCATGTTGCGATCGGCGTAGAAGCCCTCGGTGTTCTCGCGGACGATGACGAGGTCCATGGGCGTCCGGCCCCAATGCGCGAGGCCTTCGCGCGTACGGCTCGGTCGCACGTTGGCAAACAGGTCCAGCTGGATGCGGAGCTCCGCGGAGACGTTGATGCCCCCCTCGTCGCGCGGCGGATAGTCAGCGGTTGACACCGGTCCGAGCACGATCCCGTCCGCCTGCCTGCAGGCCTCGAGGACCGCGGAGGGCAGCGTCGTGCCCGCCGATGACAACGACGCGAGCCCGATCGGTCGAACGTCGAACGTCAGGTCGAGCGACAGCGCCCGCGTGACCGTCTCGAGCACCCGCAGCGTCGCGGCGGCAATTTCGGGCCCGATGCCATCACCCGGCAGGACGACCAGGTTCACGCGATGACCCGCACGGGCGCGCCCGCGAGAAACGCGCGGATGTCCTCGACCGCCTCGCCGTACGCCAGCCGGTAGTTTTCCGTCGTCACGTAGCCCAGGTGCGGTGTCAGCAGCGCGTTCTCGAGACGGCGCAGCGGGTGATCGACGGGCAGCGGCTCCTCGTCGAAGACGTCGAGCGCGGCGCCCGCGATGACGCTGTGCCGGAGTGCATGGATCAGGGCATGTTCGTCCACGATGGGCCCGCGCGCGGTGTTGATGAGCAAGGCCGTCGGCTTCATCATTGCGAGCTCGCGCTCGCCGACGATGCCGCGCGTGCGGTCGCCGAGGACCAGGTGCACGGTCACGATGTCGGCGCGCTGGAACAGCGCGTCCTTCGCGACCAGCTCGACGCCGAGCGCATCCGTCCTGTCGCGCGTCAGGTTCTGGCTCCAGGCGATCACCTGCATGCCGAACGCCTTGCCGATGCGCGCGACGTCGGTGCCGAGCCGTCCCAGGCCGATCACGCCGAGCGTTTTTCCGTGGAGGCCGATGCCCATCGTGCTCTGCCAGGCGCCGGCCCGCATCGCGGCCGACTCGCGCGGGATGCTGCGCGCGAGCGACAGGATCAACCCCCACGTCAGCTCCACCGGCGGCTGCGAGAGCGTGCTCGTGCCGCAGACGACGACGCCGCGGGCGGCGGCGGCGTTCACGTCGATCGCCGCGTTCCGCCTGCCGGTCGTCACGATCAGCTTCAACAGCGGAAGCCGCCCGATGAGCGTCGCCGGCAGCGGCGTGCGCTCGCGCATCGCGACGATCACGTCGAAGTTCCGGAGGCGCTCGGCGATGTCGTCCTCGCGGCCGAGACGCTCGTGGAACGGATGCACGGCGACGCCCGCGCCAATCGAGGGCCAGTCGGCCATCGAGAGCGCGACGCTCTGGTAGTCATCAAGAATCGCCACACGAATGGACATCGGGGTTGGGATTTGGGATTTGGGATTTGGGCGTTGGGATTTTCTCTTAAATATGGTCCAGCCTCGTCTCGCGGAGCGAAGATGCGTAAAATGGCTTGCCCTGGGATATGGTTATAAAAACTCCTTTGTCCAACTCCAGAGGACTCTGAGACATGCGCAAAGTGATCGCTGTGGCGGCCGTGGCGCTCCTGGCTGGCGGCCTGTTGATGGCACAAGAGCCTGCGGCGCCCCAGGGCGGCCGCGGCGGCGGCCGCGGCATGGGCGGCCAGAACATTACTCCGGTGACCTGCCCGGCGAACGGCTACGGCGCGCAGGCCTACTACGGCGCGTTTGGCCAGAACGGCGGCGACGGTCAGACCGCGTATGAAGTCGCCAGCCCGTGCATCGGCAAGGACGTGCGCGAGGTTGCCGAATCCGTCGGCATGGGCCGCAACACGGTGCTCGGCGTGAAGAACGTCATCGGCGTCCAGTTCAGGGCCAACGGCACGATGGCGGACGGCGCCGGGATGGCGAAGCTGGCGAACGCCGAGTTCCACATTGCCTATTACATCCCCGCGATGCGCGCGATGCTCAAGGGGACGAAGGCCAACGGGCAGCCGCTGAACGACATCCGCGTGTTCGCGGATCAATACGCGTGGAACGAAACACAGGAGGGCCGCGGCGCGACCGCCGCGATGAACACGCTGAACGATCGGCTCCCGCTCATCAAGCTGACGCCGTTCGGCGCGATGTGGTCGGTGATCGAGGCCGAGGGCCACACGGTCGTCAGCAAGACCGCCGATGGCAAGACGCTGCTGACCGGCACGTCGCCGTACGACGGCGTCGAGGTCGCCGTCACCGTCGAGGATTCGCGGCAACATGTCAAGCTCGGGCCGTACGACCCGACCGAGCTGATTCGCCTGCCCGTCGCGGTGACCGCGAAGGCCAACGGCCACACCTGGGGCGCGACGTTCGCGAACTATCGCGGCGACCTCGAGCCGAACGTCTGGATGATCTTCCCGACGCAAATCAAGTGGACGCTCGACGGCAAGCCGCTCGCGGACCTGCAGGTCACCTTCTTCCGTTCCAATCCGTACATCGTGTTTCCCATCCCGGATGTCGTGAAGACGAAATCATCGAACTAGACCGCTCACCGTTGAGAAAGGACGAGAGAACCATGGTCAAGAGAATCGTCATCGCATCCGCCGCCGTCGTGGCGCTGCTGATGATTGGCGCGCCGGCGCGGGCGCACCACTCCGCGAATGCGGAATTCGACACCCAGAAGGAATTCACGATCACCGGGACGCTGACGAAGCTCGAGAACGTCAACCCGCACTCGTGGTGGTACGTCGACGTGAAGGGGCCGGACGGGAAGATCACGTCGTGGAGGCTCGAGTCGCTGAGCCCGGCGGGCCTCATTCGCCAGGGGCTGAAGGTCAAGACCGACCTCAAAATCGGCGGCGAGTACAGCTACCGGATCTCGCCGGCGTGGAAGGACCCCGACGCGTCGAGCAAGCTCGGGTTCATGCGCTCGATCACCGTCGCGGGCAAGGAGTACGTCGTCGTCGAGCTGTAGGAGGAGATCGTGAGCCAGCAGATGCGATCGGTGTGTGCGGCGGCCTGCGCGATGGCGATTGCCATTGCGGTCGCCCCGGGACGGACCGCGGCGCAGCAGCCGGCAGCGGCGCCCGCCGCCGGCGCGGGGCAGTTGCCACCCGCCGCGCAGCGCCCCGGCAACCTTCCGCTTCGTAACCAGAATTGTTCGTACCCGTCATGCGGAAGGCGCGTCTCCCCGCAGGACGGCCTGGTCTGGCAGATCAAGCCGACCGGCACGACGCCGCGCGACGCAGACGGTCATCCCGATCTCACCGGCAACTGGGGCCAGGCGACCCCGCCGCAGATCGCTCAGGGTGGTCGTATCCGGCGCAACGGCGCGTTCGAGGCCGACCAGTCGGCGATGCAGCGCGGCGCGCAGTGGAACAAGCCGCTCTACAAGCCGGAATACTGGGAGAAGGTCCGCAGCCTCGACTACGGGAAGGCCGACGTCGACCCGGCGTACGGCTGCTACAAGCCGGTCGGCGTGCCGCGGCAGAACATGCCGGGACGGATCGTCCAGAAGAACGGGCAGATCTGGCTGCTGAACGGCGTGGAGAACGAGCTGCGCATCCTGCCGCTCGACGGCCGCAAGCGCGACGAGAACGACTATCAGTTCTCGTCGTACAACGGCATGGGGCTGGCGCACTGGGACGGCGACACGCTCGTCATCGAATCGGTCGGCTTCAACGACATCTCGTGGCTCGGATGGGAAGGCTACTTCCACTCCGACAAGATGGAAGTGACCGAGCGGTTCCAGCGCCAGGGCGACCTGCTGTACTACAACTTCACTGTCACCGATCCCGACGTGCTGATGGAGCCGTGGACGTCGTACACGTACGTCCGGCGCAACAACCCGAACCCGAACCGGCAGGACGAAGCGACCGAATGCGACGAGCGCGATCTCGAGCTGCTGGCTGATCCGTTCCTGCGCGGATAGAACCGACGGACCGTAGATCCGATCGTAGGGGCCGACCTTCAGGTCGGCCTCTAAGCAGAACCGCCGTAGGGGCCGACCTTCACGTCGGCCTCTAAGCAGAACCGCCGTAGGGGCCGACCTTCAGGTCGGCCCTTTTGTTTTGTATTAGGATGCCCGCCATGCGAAGAGCAATCGTTCTTTCTGCCGCCGCATGTTTGACCGGCGCCGCGCTGCTGGCGCAGGGACAAGGCGGCGCCGCGCCCGCGCCGGCGCCCGCGCAGGCGCCGACATGCCCATCCACCGGATACGCCGCGCAGGGCACCTACGGCATGTTCGCCCAGAACGACGACGGGTTCACGGGGTACGAGATCGCCAGCCCGTGCATCGGCAAGGACGTGCGCGACGTGGCCGAGTCCATCGGGATGGGGCGCGGCAAGGTGATGACGGTGAAGAGCGTCATCGGCGTGCAGTTCCGCGCGGACGGCACGATGGCGGACGGCAACGGGATGGCGAGGCTCGCCAACTCCGAGTTCCAGGTCGCCTACTACCTGCCCGCGATGCGGCAGATGCTCAGGGGAACGCGCGCGAACGGGCAGGCGCTGAACGAGATTCGCGTGTTCGCGGATTTCGCCATGTGGAACGAAACGGAGGAGGGTCGCGGGGC
This sequence comes from Vicinamibacterales bacterium, assembly GCA_035635535.1. GTDB lineage: Bacteria > Acidobacteriota > Vicinamibacteria > Vicinamibacterales > UBA2999 > Gp6-AA40. Next base: position 19,879 of record DASQAX010000286.1, read on the forward strand.
CACTGACGCGATGAAGGCGGTAAACGACCGTTCGCCGCTGGTGAAGCTGACGCCGTTCGGCGCGATGTGGTCCGTGATCGAAGCGGAAGGACACACTGTTGTCAGCAGAAACGCCGATGGCAGAACAGTGCTGACGGGAACATCGCCGTTCGATGGCTTCGAGGTGGCGGTGACGGTGGAAGATTCGAGGAACCATCCCAAGCTCGGACCGTACGGCCCGACCGAGTTGATCCGGTTGCCGGTCGCCGTCACGGTCAAGGCCAACGGCCATACCTACGGCGCAACATTCGCCGACTATCGCGGCGATTGGGAGCCGAACGTCTGGATGATCTTCCCGAAGCAGATCACGTGGACGCTCGACGGCAAACCGCTCGCGGATCTCACGGTGACGTTCTTCCGATCGAACCCCTACATCGTGTTCCCGATTCCTGCCGTCATACCGCCGCCCTCGAGGCCGACAATGGCTCTACCGTCGAGCGCACTGCGCGGAAAGCTGCCGTTGCGCGATTTCAATACGTCGTATTCGCCCGCCGGCTGGCGGACGTCGCCGCAGGATGGCTACGCCTTGACGATGGTGCCGAACGGCATGACGCCGCGCGACGCGGATGGCCATCCGGACTTGAGCGGCAACTGGACCGGGAACATTCCGAACGTGTTCATGGTGCCCGGCCTCCGGCGTCCGGGCGGCTTCGAGGCCGACCAGTCGGCCATGCAGCGCGCCGCGCAGTGGAACAAGCCGCTCTACAGGCCGGAATTCTGGGAGAAGGTCCGCAGCCTCGACTATGGCAAGGTGGAGGGCGATCCCTTCTACGGTTGCTACAAGCCGCTCGGCGTCCCGCGCCAGAACGTGCCCGGGCGCATCGTGCAGAAGAATGGCCAGATCTGGCTGATGAACAGCGTCGAGAACGCGCTGCGCATCATCCCGCTCGACGGCCGCAAGCGCGACGAGAACGACATCCAGTTCTCGACCTACAACGGCATGGGGCTCGCGCACTGGGACGGCGACACGCTCGCGATCGAGTCGGTCGGCTTCAACGGCATCTCGTGGCTCGGGTGGGAAGGGTACTTCCACACGGACAAGATGGAAGTGACCGAGCGGTTCACGCGCAACGGAGACCTGCTGTACTACAACTTCACCGTCACCGATCCGGACGTGCTGATGGAGCCGTGGACCTCCTACACCTACGTCCGGCGGATCAATCCGAACCCCGCGCGTCAGGACGAGGCGCCGGAGTGCGACGAGCGCGACCTGGGCCTGCTGGCTGATCCGTATCTTCGCGGATAGTTCACCACGAACCACCACTCACTAACGTCCGCACCGGCGTTGTAGTAAAGTCCCGCGCCGGCAATCTCTAACGGAGGATCACATGAGATCCAGCTACTACGTTCGAGTGCGAGCAATAGCCTCAGTCGCCGCGGCCGCCGCAGTGATAGGAGGAATGACGTTCATCCGGCTCGGCGCTTTCGGCGTCGACACGCTTGTGTCGGTTGGAAGCCCGCCGACTCCTTTTTCCCAGAACAAACAAAACGAGCCAGCCCTTGCCATCGACGCCGCGCATCCAAACGTCGTGGTCGCGGGTTCGAACGACAACATCGATCTCGAGGCGTGCAACGCCGGCGATCCGACGACCTGCCCCTTCACGGCGGGCGTCGGCGGGTCTGGTGTCTACTTTTCGTTCGATTCAGGCATGACGTGGACCCAGCCTGTCTACACAGGCTTCACCGCGAGGGACTGCCTGGGCCCGGCGGTGTGTTCACCGCACGTCGGTCCGATCGGAACAGTGCCCGGTTACTTCGAGGCCGGTCTCGTCTCCAACGGAGACCCGGCGCTTGCGTTCGGCCCGAAGCCGGACGCGAACGGACATTTCTCATGGGCGAACGGCTCCAGGCTGTATTACGCAAATCTGGCAGAAGCGTTTCCCGGTTCTGGCGCGATCAGGGGTGTCGAAGCCGTCGCTGTATCGAGGACCGATGACGTCGCAGCCGCCGCAGCCGGGGACGAACGCGCCTGGAAGGCGCCGGTGATTGCGACACAGCAATCATCCACGACCTTCAGCGACAAGGAGCAGATCTGGGCAGACAACGCCGCGAGCAGTCCTTTCTTCGGCAACGTGTACGTCTGCCTCGGAGCTTTTCGGAGCAACAGTCGCGGTCAGGCCTTTCCGCAGCCTCTGGTCGTCGCCACCTCGACTGACGGAGGCGACACCTGGGCGCGAAAACAGGTCACGCCCGCTGCGACCAATGCGTCCAACCCGAATTTCGGGATCGGCCGCTCCGGCTGCACCGTCCGGACGGACAGCCACGGCGTGGTCTATGTCGTTGCGAACCAGTTCGCTGTCGGCACGCCCGGCCGCGGCTCGCATATCCTCGTGAAGTCTTTCGACGGCGGACAGACCTGGACGCGCCCGGTCGGGATCCTCACTGCCGTCGATACGTGCTTCGTCGTGCAATTCGATGGCACGTCGTTCCGATGCGTCATGGACGGAATCGCCGGCGCCCGAGACGACCTGTCATCCGCACCGAGTATTGACATCGCGAACGGCGCACCGACCGGCGCCGGCGCGTCGAACGTGATATTCGACACGTGGGTTGATGGTCGTGACGGACTCAATCACGAGCATGTGCTCTTGAGCTATTCGACCGATGGCGGGAGTACGTGGGCGGCGCCACAGAGCATCGAGGTGTCCGGCGATCGAGGCTACTACGCCGCGGCGGCGGTTTCACCGAGCGGCTCTGATGCCTACGTGGTCTACAACGCCTTCACGACACCGTTCCGCAACGATACGACGAGCCCTCGAGGTCTGGTCGGCGTCATCCTTCATTCCGACGTGAACGCGTCCGGTACGCCGACCGGGTTCAGCGAATTGCACAGAGGCGTCGTCGGCGATCCACGAGCGTCGGCGCAGAACAATCAGGTGCTCGAGTTCCTGGGTGACTACGTCTACGCGGCGGCGACCAACGCGTACGTGGCCGGAGTGTGGAACGACGTCCGAATGGGGGCCGATTGTCCCGCCATCGACGCCTGGCGCGCATCGGTCCAGGCAGGCTCGCCGATCACACATCCACGTCCGCAGTCGGACTGCCCGCCGACCTTCGGCAATAGTGACATCTTCGGCGGATCGTTCCTGGATCCGACGCCGTAGTGTTCTGTCGATTCGATCCCTGCACGCGGCCGGATCACCCGACGTTTAGGAGCGGCATCATTGGACGACGACCTTTATAAACGGGGCATGGCGGTGCGTCGCCAGGTGCTTGGCGACGCATACGTCGACAAGGCGACAGCGAGCATCGACGACTTCAACCGCGACTTCCAGCGGCTTGTGACCGAGTACTGCTGGGGCGAGGTCTGGACGCGATCCGTCCTCACCAACAAGCAGCGGAGCCTCAACAACCTCTGCATGATCGCCGCGCTGAACCGCGCCGCGGAATTCGAGCTGCACGTCCGCGGCGCGCTGCGCAACGGCTGCACACCGGAGGAAATCCGCGACGCGCTCATCCAGGTGGCGATCTACGCGGGCATTCCCGCGGGCGTGGAGGCGTTCCGCATCGCGCGCAAGGTGCTGATGGAAGAGGGTCGCCTTGGCGCCCCGTAAAGGGGCGCCCTGCACGGCCCACCGGTGAAACCGCTCGAAGGCTGCCTGGTTCTCGACTTTTCGACGCTCCTGCCGGGTCCACTTGCCACGTTGCTGCTCGCGGAGGCAGGCGCGGAGGTCGTCACGATCGCGCGCCCAGGCGCCGGCGAACTGCCCTGGCTCGGGCAACTCAATCGCGGCAAGCAGCGGCTCGTTCTCGATCTGAAAGAGCCGCGCGACCGTCAGCGCCTCCAGCCGCTGGTCGAACGCGCCGATGTCCTGGTCGAGCAGTTCCGCCCAGGCGTCATGGGGCGCCTCGGCCTCGGGTACGACGAGGTCGCGGCGATCAATCCGAAGATCGTGTACTGCTCGATCACCGGATACGGCCAGCACGGCCCGAAGAGCGGTGTGGCGGGCCACGACCTGAACTACATCGCCGACACCGGCCTGTTGTCGTTGTCGATGGGTACATCGTCGAATCCCGTGATCCCGCCGGCGCTGATGGCGGACATCGCGGGCGGATCGTA
>DASQAX010000287.1:0-9412 GCA_035635535.1 Vicinamibacterales bacterium
TTCGCCGACGCGGCGCAGGGCGGCTGCTCGGTCGACGAGATCAAGCAGCGGCTCGAAGCGGACGCGCGGCGCATCCACGACGAGGACGTCGAGAGCTGCCGGACCATGGGCGCATTCGGCGCGGAGCTGGTGCCGGCGGAAGCGTGCATCCTGACGCACTGCAACGCCGGCGCGCTGGCAACGGCGGGCTACGGCACCGCGCTCGGTGTCGTTCGTGCGGCCGCGGAGCGTGGCAAGAAGGTGACGGTGCTGGCGGACGAGACGCGGCCGTTCCTCCAGGGTGCGCGGCTCACCGCGTGGGAGCTGGTCAAGGACGGCATCGACACCACCGTGATCACCGACAACATGGCCGGGTCGATGATGCGCCTCGGGCAGGTCGATCTCGTGGTGGTCGGCGCCGATCGGATTGCCGCCAACGGCGACGTCGCCAACAAGATCGGCACCTACGGCGTGGCGGTGCTCGCCAGGGAGCACGGCATCCCGTTCTACGTGGCGGCGCCGCTGTCGACCATCGATCTCGACACCGCCGACGGGTCGACGATCCCGATCGAGGAACGCGACAGCCGCGAGGTGACGCACGTCGGGCCCAGCCGCCTGACGCCCGAGGGGGTGCGCGTCAGGAACCCGGCATTCGACGTGACGCCCGCCAGGTACATCACCGCGATCATCACCGAGCGCGGCGTGGTGCGGGCGCCGTTCCACGAATCGCTGGCCGCGCTCGTCAGCGGGCAGCTGGCAGCAGGCAGCAGGCAGTGAACAGCGCTGTCCGGTTCTGCCCGCTGCCCGCTGGCTGCCCGCTGCCCGCTGCCTGCTGCCTGCTGTCATGATCGTCCTCGGCATCGAAACCTCGTGCGACGAAACGTCGGCGGCGGCTGTCGAGGAGACCGGCAACCGCGATCGCCCCTGGCGCATTCGATCGAACGTCGTCGCCTCGCAGGTCGCGATTCACCGCGAATGGGGAGGCGTCGTGCCCGAGCTGTCGGCGCGGCAGCACGTCCGCGATATCTGCGGCGTCGTCGAGCGCGCGCTCGAAGACGCGGGCTCGCCCGCGCTGGGCGCCGTTGCGGTGACGCAGGGCCCGGGACTGGTTGGATCGCTGCTCGTGGGACTCCAGTTCGCGAAGGCGTTCGCGTGGACCCGCGGCGTCCCGGTCGTTCCCGTACATCACCTCGCGGGGCACATCGAGTCGCTCGTGCTGCAGGGCGGCGAGATGCCGATGCCGGCCGTCGTCCTCGTCGTCTCTGGCGGCCACACCAGCCTCTATCGCGTCGCCTCGCCGGGTTCGTACGAGCTCCTCGGACGCACACGCGACGACGCGGCCGGCGAGGCGTACGACAAGGTGGCGAAGCTGCTGCGTCTCGGCTATCCCGGCGGGCCGGTCATCGACCGCCTCGCGCCTTCGGGCGACGATCGGGCGATCGCGTTTCCGCGCATGCGGCTCACGCACGCGGATCGGAACGCGCCGGATCGTCCGGGGACGCGCGACTTCAGCTTCAGCGGCCTGAAGACGGCGGTGATGCGCCACGTCACGGCGCGCCGAAGCGCGCTCGGCCTTGCGCCGGCGGACCCGTTGCCGGAGCGCGAGACGGTCGACATCTGCGCCAGCTTTCAGCGCGTGGTCGTCGAGACACTGCTCGATCGGCTGTTCGACGCGGCGCGCTCGTATCAGGCTGCCAGCGTCGGCATTGCCGGCGGCGTGTCGGCCAACAGCAGGCTGCGCGCCGACGCGGAGGATCGTGGCCGCGCGAAAGGCATTCCGGTACTGCTGCCCGACCTCTCGCTCTCGACCGACAATGCGGCCATGATCGCGGCCGCCGGGCTGCGGCGGTTGCGCGGCGGGCCTCTCGACCCGTACGAAGAGATGAACGCGGAAGCCAGCCTGGTGTTATGAATGATTTTGGCGGCCCGTAAAGGGCCGCCCTACGATCATGCATTTCGTCACCGAGTACCTGTGGTTCAACACCAAGAAGCGGCAGGAGTTCGTTCGCATCACGGACGAGGTGGCGAAGATTGTCGAGAAGAGCGGCTTCAAGGAAGGCCTGGTGCTCGTGTCGGCGATGCACATCACCGCCGGCGTCTACGTGAACGACTGGGAGAACGGGCTGATTCACGATTTCCAGGCCTGGCTCGAGAAGCTGGCGCCGTCGGGCCTGGATTATCGTCATCATCAGACAGGTGAAGACAACGCCGACGCGCACCTCAAGCGGACCATCATGGGCCACCAGGTGATGCTGCCGATCACCGCCGGCAAGCTTGACCTCGGGCCATGGGAACAGGTCTTCTACGCGGAGTTCGACGGCCAGCGCCGGAAGCGCGTGATCGTCAAGGTCATGGGCGAGTGAGCGACAGCAGGCAATACCCCGAGCGGCCGATCGTCGGCGTGGGCGCCGTGATCGTGGATGACGGGAAGGTCGTCCTCATCCGTCGCAAGTACGAGCCCTTGAAGGGACACTGGAGCCTGCCGGGCGGCATGGTGGAAATCGGCGAGCCGCTCGAAACGGCGCTGACGCGGGAGATGCAGGAGGAGACCGCGCTCGTCGTCGATGTCGGCCCGGTCATCGAGGTGTTCGACCGCATCATGCGCGACGAGCAGCGGCGCGTCCGCTATCACTTCGTGCTCATCGACTACCTGTGCTGGCCGTCCAGCGGCACGCTCCGCGCCGGCTCCGACGTGGACGACGCGATCTGGGCGGATCCGTCGGCGCTCGCGGCGTATTCGTTGACCGAGAAGGCCACGTCCGTCATTCAGCGCGGCCTGACGCTGGCGCGCGAGGCGCCACGACCGGTGAGGTGACCATGGACGCGCTGCTGACACGCGACGCCGCATGGGCGCTGCTGACGGAATGGACGAAGAGCGAGAGCCTGCGCAAGCATGCGCTCGCCGTCGAAGCGTCCGTTCGCGGCTACGCGCGGCTGTTCGGCGAAGACGAGGAGGCCTGGGGTCTCGTCGCGCTCCTGCACGACTTCGACTACGAGCGCTATCAGACGGCCGAGGACCATCCGTTTCGCGGCTGCGAGGAACTGCAGCGCCGCGGCTATCCCGAATGGGTGACGCGCGCCATCCTCTCGCACGCCGATTATTCCGGCGTCGCGCGCGCGAGCCGCCTCGAGAAGACGCTCTATGCGTGCGACGAGATGTCGGGCTTCGTGACCGCCGCGTCGCTCGTGCGCCCGTCGAAGAGCGTGCTCGACCTCGAGCCCGCCTCCGTCATCAAGCGGATGAAGGACAAGGCGTTCGCGCGGAACGTGTCGCGCGACGACCTGCGCCGCGGCGCGGAGGAGCTGAACCTGACGCTCGAGGAGCACGTCGCCAACGTCATCAGGTTCATGCGGGAACGCGCCGACGCCCTCGGTCTCCGCGGAACGCTGTGACCGCCCAACCGGCCGCGTCCCTCGACGGCGTCACCGTCGCGTACGGCCGGCACGAAGCGCTGCGCCGTGTCAGCGCCGAGTTTCCGGCCGGCGCAACGGGGCTGCTCGGCCCCAACGGCGCGGGCAAGAGCACGCTCATCAAGGCGCTGCTCGGCCTCCTCGCGCCCGCGAGCGGCCGGATGCACGTGCTCGGGTACGACGTCGGCACATCGCCGATCGCGGTGCGCGCCCGCGTCGGCTACATGCCGGAAAGCGACGCGCATATTCCCGGCATGACCGCGGTCTCCTTCGTCTCGTATTGCGGCGAGCTGGCCGGGCTGCCGCGTGCCAACGCGATGCAGCGCGCGCACGAAGTGCTCGCGTACGTCGGGCTCGGCGAGGCGCGGTATCGCAACCTCGAGACCTACTCGACGGGCATGAAGCAGCGCGCCAAGCTGGCGCAGGCGCTGGTGCACGACCCGGACCTGCTCCTGCTCGACGAGCCGACCAACGGCATGGACCCGAAAGGCCGCGACGAGATGCTCGCGCTGGTGCGCGACATCGCGACGACGAAAGCGATCTCGCTCATCCTGTCGTCGCACCTGCTGCCGGACGTGGAGTACGCCTGCAGTCATGTCGTCGTGCTGCACAAGGGCGCGGTCGCGACGCAGGGGCCCATCAGCGCGCTCAAAGGCGCGCCGGGGCGCGTGTTCGAGCTGCGCGTCAAGGGCGACGACGCGCGCTTTGCGGACGCGGTGCGCGCGGAGGGTCTCGAGTGTCATGCCGACGGCGGCGGCGCGCTGCGTGTCTTCGTTCCCGAAGAGCGGGGATCGCGCCTGCTGTTTCAGCTGGCCGTCCGCCACGGCGTCCAGGTGCGCCACCTGCGCGCGAGCGTTCCGTCGCTCGAGGACGTCTTCGCGCGCGCGCTCGGCGAGGAGCCTTGACGCGATGCCTGTTCACGACCAGGGCTACCGCCACTACACCGGCGAGCGGACGCTGCACGGCCGCGGCTGGTGGGTCATCGCGCGGGCGGGCCTCGCCGACCGCCTCCGCGAGCGGCGGTTCCTCGGCCTGCTCCTCCTGGCGTGGTCGCTCTTCGTGGTGCGCGCCGTACAGCTCTACATCGGCGAGACGCTCGCGCGCGGCATCTTCTTCGCCCCGTCGGAGCAGACGTTCCAGCTGTTCCTCGACCAGCAGCGGCTGTTCGTGTTCTTCATCACGATCTACGCGGGCGCAGGGCTGATTGCGAGCGATCGGCAGTCGCATGCGCTGCAGATCTATCTCTCCAAGCCGATCACGCGGAACGACTACATCGCGGGGAAGCTGCTGACGCTCGCCATCTTCCTGGTCGCGGTCACCTGGGTGCCCGCCATGCTGCTGCTGGTCCTGCAGGTCCTCTTCAGCGGCAGCCTGGCGTTTGTCGCCGATCATCCACGGCTCGTTCCCGCAATCACGCTCGCCTCCGCGCTGCAGGTCGCGCTGGCCGTCGTGACGATGGTCGCGCTGTCGTCGCTGTCGGCGAGCCGCCGGTTCGCGGCGATGCTCTACGCCGCGATCGCGATCTTTGCCGCCGCGATTGCCCGCGTGCTGCAGGCATCGACCGGCCACTCGGGATGGGTGCTGCTGTCGCCGGAGAGCACGCTCCTCGCCGTGAACGACGCCATCTTCGGCGCCGGATCCGATGCCGCGGTGCCGCTGCCGATCGCGATAGGAGCCCTGGCCGCCGTCTTTGCCGCCTGCATCGTCATCCTCGAGCGGCGCGTGCGCGCCGTGGACGTCGTCGCATGATCATCGCGGCCGAGCACCTGTCGAAGTGGTACGGCCACGTCTCCGGCCTGAACGACGTCACCGTGTCGGTGCCCGAGGGCATCACCGGCCTGCTTGGTCCGAACGGGGCGGGGAAGTCGACGTTCATGAAGATCGTGACCGGGCAGCTCCGGCCGAGCACCGGCAGCGTGCGCGTGTTCGGCGAGCCCATCTGGGGAAATCCCTCGCAGTATCGGCGGCTGGGCTTCTGCCCGGAGCAGGATGCGTTCTACGAGCACATGACGGGCATGCAGTGGGTCGAGGCGCTGGCCATGCTGCACGGCATGAGCCACGACGCCGCGGAGACAGCCGCGCGCCATGCGCTCGATGCGGTGGACCTGCTCGACGTCGGCGACCGGAAGATCGGCGCGTACAGCAAGGGCATGCGCCAGCGCGTGAAGCTGGCGCAGGCGATCGTCCACGAGCCGCAGCTGCTGATCCTCGACGAGCCGTTGAGCGGGATGGACCCGATCATGCGGCGCCGGACGATCCGGCTGATCAAGGACTGGGCCCATGCCGGCCGAAGCGTGGTCGTCTCGAGCCACGTCCTGCACGAGATCGAGGCGATGACGGCCAACATCCTGCTGATGCACAACGGCCGCGTCGTCGCGGAGGGCAACGTCCACCAGATTCGGGGCCTCATCGACGCGCATCCGCACCGCGTGTCGATTCGCGCGGAGCAGCCGCGCGCGCTCGCCCAGCAGCTGCTCGCCGGCGACGACGTGTCGAGCGTCCGGCTCGACGGCGACGCGGTGATCGTCGAGACGCCGCGCCCCGATTCGTTCTATGCCCGGCTCACCGGGATCGCGGCCTCGGGCGAGGCCGGCGCGGTGGACGAGGTCACCTCGCCGGATGACAACCTCCAGGCGGTGTTCAGCTACCTCGTGAAGCCATGACGGCGCCGCTGTTCGGCCCGGCGCGGCGGGTCTTCGAGCTTGCGCTCGGCGAGATGCTCCGGGCCCGGAGGACCGCGTTCATGGCGCTGGCCGCCGGCGCGCCGATCCTGATTGCCATCCTGGCGCGTCTCGCGCTCGTCAACGGTACGGCCGTGCTGACCGTCAACGGGAACAGCATCGGTACCCAGGCGATGTTCGAGACCGCCGTGTCGGTGCTCTACCTGCGATTCATCGTCCCGGCGCTCGGCGTGTTCTACGGCACGTCGCTCATTGCCGACGAAGTCGAGGACAAGACGATCACGTACCTGTTCACGCGGCCGATTGCACGCGGCGCGATCGTGCTCGGCAAGTACCTGGCCTATCTGCTCTGCGTGGCGGCAGTCGTCCTTCCGTCCCTGGCACTGGTGTTCCTCATCATGGTGCCGTTCCAGAACATGGGGCCGTTGTTTGGCAGGCTGCTCGGCGACCTGGGCATCCTCGCGCTCGGACTCGCCGCCTACGGCGCGGTGTTTCTCTGGGCGGGCGTGTGGTTCAAGCGGCCGCTCGTCGGCGGCCTTGTCTTCGTCTTCGGATGGGAGCCGCTGGCGCTGGTCCTGCCGGGATACCTCCGGTATCTGACCATCGCGCACTACCTGCAGGCTGGCGCCCCGGGTGTGGCGTCCGCGATCGCGATCGCGGCCGCGGCGGTCATCCTCTCCATGCGCACCATCGAGAGCCGGGAGTACGTATTGGAGCAGTAGGCGCTTCCCGCCGAAACTCCTTGTAGACCCTGCTCGTATAATCAGCGGGACGAGGGAGCCCTCTCAGATGACGAAGCGCACTCACGTGTTTCTGTTCGCGTCGGCCGGCGTGCTGGTGGCGGGCCTGGCGACCGCCCTCGTGGCCTGGGCCTCGGGCGCTGCGGCGGTCGGGTCCAATGGCCCGGATGAGCTTGCCTACGTCCCGGTCACGGCGCAAATGGTCGCCTACGCCGACGTGCGCCAGGTGATGAACTCCCAGTTGCGCGATCGCCTCCGGCAATATCAGCGCGGCAATCCATCCGGACCGGACAGCATCGAGGCGCGTACCGGCATCGATTTCGAGAGGGACGTCGACCGCGTGCTCGTCGCGTCCATGGGCGGCGGCAGCGGGCTGCTCCTGCCTCCGCCGGCGGGTGCGGGGACGGTACCCGGCCAGGGTGCAGGCGCAGTCACACGCACAGGCGTGTCGCTCCTCGTCGCGAGGGGCCGCTTCGACAACGTTCGGATGGAAGGGCTCATGCGGCAGCAGGGCGCGCAGGTCGCGGAGTACCGCGGCAAGCGGCTGATCTCCATCAAGGACGACTCGCACGACGCGGCGCTTGCGTTTGCCGAGCCCGGCCTGGTGCTCTTCGGCGCGGGCGATGCCGTTCGCGGCGCGCTCGACGCGAAGGCGGGCGCCGTCAACGGGATCGGCGGCAACCGCGAGTTCATGACGATGATCGACGGCGTGGACGAAGGGACCGCCTGGAGCGTGGCGAAATTCGATTCGCTCGCCGCCACCACGCCGATCCCGAACGCGGTCGTGAACCAGCTGCCGCCGATCAACTGGCTCGCCGCGAGCGGGCGGATCGACGGGGGGCTGCACGGCCTGGTGCGCGCGGAAGCGCAGGACGAGCAGGCCGCGCTGAACCTGCGCGACGTCGTGCAGGGCTTCCTGGCACTGGCGAGGCTGCAGAGCACACGCGAGCCCGCGTACAAGGGGATGCTCGACTCGGTGGCGCTGAACGCCGACGGCAAGTCGGTCTCGCTCTCGTTCGACGTGACGCCCGCGGCGCTCGACCTGCTCACCTCGTCCGGGAACGCCGCGCGCCGCCCGGCGGCGCCCCCTCGTCCGTGAAGAGGTTCGCCGGCTGACCTACACGCCGCTGCGGTGTGCTTTCAGCGTCTCGAGAAATTCCGAAATCACGGCCCGTACGCGTTCGGACGGCTCGACGAACTCGATGCCGGTTCGGTACGTGACCACTTCCTGATCGACGTCGGAGATGCGCGAGTGCGCGACTCGTCCCTTCAGCACGACGGATTTGGTGCCGAGCGTCAGCCGCAGCTCGTGAAGGGAGTTGAGCGAGAGTGGGAACAGGGTCTCGACGGATGCGCCGCCGCGGCTGATCTCCTTGATCTGCAGCGGCTCGAACACCATGATTTCGCCCTGGAGACCGCCGAGGATATGGACGCGCTCTGTGTCGCGCTTATCCGACTCGGAGCCCATGCGAAGGCACTATAACAGGTGGCAGGCCGCTGGAGGCAGGTGGCAGCCCGCGAGAAGGTGACGGGCGACAGCGGGTAAAAAGGTTGCCCCTGATCAGTTCATCCGCAACGCCGGGCGCTGCGCCGGAAGAAAGTCCTCGTCGTCGTCGGCGAACTGCGAGATGGCCGAATCGAAATCCTGCCCCTCGTACTCGGTCGTATACGTGAGGATCGGAATGTCCTTCGTCTCCTGATCGAGCTTCAGCATCGTGAGCAGCTGGAAGCCTTCGAGCTCCTCGATGCGCGTGCAGAGGATGACCAGGTTCGGAACGACCTTCTTGATCTGCGAATAGGCGCGGTCACTCGACTCGACAAACACCATGTCGTATCGTCCAGCGTCCAACACGGTCTCGAGCATCCCGAGCACTTCGGTATTGCCGTTGACGACCACCACTTTCTGAACCGGTGTGGCGGCGATGTGGTTCGTGTCAGCCATCTGAGTAACCCGCCCTTCTGCCCCGACGACAATTCAGGATTCGTGCCATCCCTGAGTCGCCCGGTTATTCGGCAACTTTGCGCAATTTCCGGCCATCTCGCGGCCGTCTGTCCTCTACCTCCATTCTTCGGAATGTCCGCCCTCGAGCTGTAACCCTTTTGCACGGTGGATGTTGGGTGTCGTGCTCCGCCTGTGGGTCGGGTGCGTGTCAGATCTGGCAACGGTACGGTCGGCCAGGGATGCCCCTGCCTCGGCTTGCGGCGGCCGAAGGCCTTGCGGCACAGTGGCGAATCATGCATTCCCGTGAAGTGGCGGCACGTTCGATTTACGAAAACTTCGTCGGCGGGGCCTGGACCCCGTCGGCATCCGGGCGGCTGTTCGAAAACCGCAATCCGGCTGACAACGACGACCTGATCGGCGTCTTTCAGGAGTCCACGCCGGACGACGCGGAACGGGCGCTGGCGGCGGCTCAGCGCGCGTACGACGGCTGGCGCCTGGTGCCGGCGCCGCGCCGCGCTGAAATGCTGTTCCGCGCCGCGCAGCTCATTGCCGAACGCAAGGAACAGTTCGCGCGCGACATGACACGCGAGATGGGCAAGGTCCTCGAGGAGACGCGCGGCGACGTCCAGGAAGCGATCGACATGACCTTCTTCATGGCC
>DASQAX010000288.1:0-2710 GCA_035635535.1 Vicinamibacterales bacterium
CAGCGGCTCCCCGCTGTCGCTGCGGCGCGCGCGGCGTTCGCGGCTTCGCGCAGCATCCGCGCCGCCTCTCCCGCGGCCTTTTCGAAGTCATCGCCTCGGCTCGCGTACAGGACCGAGCGCGACGCGGATGGCAGGACGCCACCGCCGTTCGCATCCATTCCCGCACGGAGCGCGATGCCGACATCGCCGCCCTGCGAGCCGATGCCGGGCATGAGAAACAGGCGATCGGGCGCGATCGCGCGGAGGCGTCGCGCCTCGTCGGGGTACGTGGCGCCGACGACGAACCCGCAGCGTTCCGCGCTGAAGCGCTCGACGCAGCGCTCGACGACGCGCTCGTACAACGGACGCCCTGCGACCTCGAGGTCCTGGAAGTCGCCGGCGCCCGGATTGCTCGTCCGCGCCAGCACGAGCGCGTACCGGCTGCCGGTCGTGAAGGGCTCGATCGAGTCGAGCCCGACGTACGGGGCGACCGTCGCCGCGTCCGCGTGGAACGAATCGAAGAGGGCGTCGGCGTAGGCGGCGGACGTGTTGGGAACGTCTCCGCGCTTCGCATCGAGGATCACCGGGATGTCCGCCGGGATCGCCTGCAGCGTGAGCGCGAGGACATCCATCGCCGCGCTCCCGTAACGCTCGAAGAACGCGAGGTTCGGCTTGTACGCACATACGTGCGGCGCGGTCGCCCGGATGATTCGGCGAAGAAAACGGACGGCCGCCTGCGGCCCGCGGCCGAGCGACTCGGGGATCGACGCGGCTTCGGGATCGAGACCGACACAGAGAATGCTTTCGTGTGCGCGCTGCGCCGCGCTGAGCTTTGCGAGGAAGGACAACTCAGCCGACAATGATACGGACGCTTCCGCAAAGAAGGAGGGGACTCAATGCGTAGCACCTTACGCGGCCCGTTGGGGTGGGCGCTGGCCGCGGGTCTCGTGCTCGCTACAGCTTGCAACACTGCCGCAGGCCCTGGCGCAGCAACGAGTAGTCCGACGAAGACGGCTCGGATCGGCGGACTTGATCGACCGATCCAGCTCGCATTCACGCCGTCGACGCAGGCGGCAACGATCGCCACGAACGGCGCCGCGATCAAAAGCGCGCTCGAGCGATCGACGGGACTGCGATTCAACGTGACGGTCATGACGAGCTACGCGGCACAGGTCGAAGCGATGTGCTCCGGTAGCGTCGACATGGGCTTCTTCGCACCACTGCAGATGACGTTGCTGCTGAGCAAAGGCTGCGGCAGTCCGGTCCTCGCTGCGCTTCGCAAGGACGACACCGGCCAGCTCGCGACCACGTACAAGTCGCAGATCCTGGTGAGCGTCGCGAGCGGCATCACCGACATCAATGGCCTCAAGGGCAAGAAGTTCGCGTTCGTCGACCCGCTCTCGGCCTCGGGTTACGTGTACCCGACCCTCGCGATCAAGACCAAGACCGGGCAGGAGCCGAAGACGTTCTTCTCGAGCACCATCTTCGCGGGTGGTCATCCACAGGCGGCGCTCGCCGTCTACCAGGGCACGGTCGACGGCGCGGCGATGTTCATCGACGCACGCGACAGCCTGGTCGCAACGACGCCCGACATCAAGACGAAGACGAAAGTCATCGACACGGCTGGCCCCATTCCGAACGACGGCGTGGCGGTGGGTAAGAACTTCCCAGCCGATGTGACAACGCAAGTGAAGTCGGCCCTGATCGATTACAGCAAGACCGACGACGGCAAGAAGGTATTTACAACGCTGTTCTCGTGGGACGGCATGCAGGAAGTCACGGCGACCTTCTACGACGACATGAAGACGGCCGCGGCGCTCGCGGGTATCGACGTGCAGGGACTCGCGAACCTGACGCCCCGCCCAGCACCGACGACGGCGGCTCCGTCGAAGACCCCGTAGCCATCAGCTGACGCAGACGCGCAAGGCCGCCGGACGCTCCGGCGGCCTTTTCTTTCCATAGACTCCGCGCGGTGACGCCACAGCTGCAGATTCAGGATCTGGTCAAGGTCTATCCGAGCGGTACGCGTGCGGTCGACGGCGTTTCGCTCGACATCCAGCGCGGCGAGTTCGTCGTCCTCATCGGCCTCTCCGGATCCGGCAAATCGTCGCTTCTCCGGTGCATCAACCGGCTCGTCGAGCCGACGACCGGCCGCGTCGTGTTCGACGGCGCCGACGTCACCCGCGCGAGCGGTCCCGAGCTGCGGAGGCTCCGCCGACGGATCGGAATGATCTTCCAGTCGTTCAACCTTGTGCGCCGTACCTCGGTCCTGAGCAACACCCTCTCGGGCCGGCTTGGCTACCGCTCGACGTGGCGGACGATCGCGTCGCGTCCGTCGCATGACGACATCGCGGCGGCGTTCGAGAACCTCGGACGGGTCGGTATCGCTGACAAGGCGTACGCGCGCGCCGATGCGCTCTCCGGTGGCCAGCAGCAGCGCGTCGGGATCGCACGCGCGCTCATGCAGCACCCCGACATGATGCTGGCCGATGAGCCCGTCGCGAGCCTCGACCCCGCGACGAGCCACTCCGTCATGAAATACCTCGAGGAGATCAACAAGAAGGACGGGATCACCGTCATCTGCTCGCTCCACTTCCTGTCGCTCGCACGTCGATATGGGACGCGCGTCATCGCATTGAAAGGCGGCAAGGTCGCTTTCGATGGAAAGCCGGAGGAGATCGACGAGCGTCGCTTCAAGGAGATTTATGGCGAAGACGCCGTCGAAGTCGAG
>DASQAX010000289.1:0-4105 GCA_035635535.1 Vicinamibacterales bacterium
GTCTTCGATGCGGGCGAGGCCGCGATCGTAGAACGCGATCGCGCGCGCCGCCGCGTCGCGTCGCCTGATGACGGCATCGTGCTTCACGACGAGCGCCACGAACGCGACGACTGGAAGCGCGATCCACCAGGGCGCCATCCACCCGCGCCACGCGGCGACGATCAGTAAGACAACGGCAGCGAAGACCGCCAGGCGCGCGTAGCTGAACTGCTCGTCGATGCGCGACAGCCGGGCGTGCGTAGCGCGCCGGGCGGAGAGACGTGCCCGATACTCGTCCGCCGGCGCGTGCATCGGAGCCTCGAACTAGGGGACGAGGGGACCCAGGGTGTTGAAGCTTTGCAGCCTCCCTGCGTCCCTCGGTTCCGAAGCGCCCTCCGAGAGGATTGCCGTATTGAGAAAGCCAACGAGCGGCGCGATGCCGCGGAACACGGACAGCACCTCCGGGTAGAAGCGCGGACTCACCGCGAACTCCGCCGGATACTCGCGCCCGCCGATGAACTGCTTGCGTCGCAGGTAATCGGCGGCCGGATGATCCTTCAGGTAGCCGCGCGGCACCCGCGTCAGCTGGTCGCCACCGAGCTCGCCGACCGCCTCCCGAAACGCGGGCGCCGTCACCACGCGATGGAAGCGGCGATGATCGTCCGCGATGCGGGCGCGGATCGCGCGCAGCTCGGTTGACGAAGGCATGTAGATGCCGCCGCCGATCCAGACCCACTGCGGCGCCACCTCGACGTAGAGGCCGGCGCCTTCGCCCTTCGTGAATTTCCTCGACGGAAAATGCGCGGCGACGTTCGTCTTCAGCGGCCGCTTGTCGCCGCTGAACCGCGTGTCGCGATAGATGCGGAAGAGACACACGCGCGGATCCGACACGAGGTCTGGCGCGAACGCCGGCAGATCGCGCGCGAGCCGGCCGAGCAGCGCGACCATCGGACCGCGGACGTGCTGCTCGTAGTCGGCCTTGCGCGCGCGGAACCACTCGCGATCGTTGTTCCGCTTGAGCGCCCGCAGGAACGCGAGCGTCTTGTTCGTGAACGGCGATCCCGCCACTACGACCGGGCCTGCGCCGCCGCGAAGCGCTCCTGCGTCGCGCGCGTGAGATGCGGCGTGATGCCGAGCATCCGCTCGACGAGCATCAACTGACCGCGGTGGTGCATCTCGTGCTCCTTCATGCCCATGATCATCTCGAAGCGGCTCTTGGTGGGCGTCCCCCGGGGCTGCGTGAACGGCTCGGCGAGAAAATCGTCGCTGAGCGTCTCCAGCCACGTCGCGGTCTCCTCGCCGCGTTGCCGGAGCAGCGCGATCAGCTCCGCCTTCGTCCGCGGCTTGGCTTCCTCCGCCTGCATCTGCGCGACGAAGGCGGGGAAGTTGACGCCCTCGAAGCTCGTGCGCTTCTCCTTGTGGACCGACGAGAAGGAATCCGAGAGCGCGATGTGCGTGAGCATCTGCCGGACCGTTTTCACGCCAGGCGCCGGCGTGAAGTCCAGCTTCGACTCCGGAATGTCCTCCGCAACCTTGATCGTGTTCTCGCGAACGGTGCGATACGCGCGCGCGAGATCCTTGCCTCCGTAACAGTTCATGTGCTCTCCTCCGGTACTAAGCTTGGAATAATACAATCGCTCGATGGCCTCGGTACTCTCCGCGCCGGCGCGCGAGGCGCTCGTCGCCGATCTTCGCGCGCTTGCCGGCGACCGCTGCACGACGAATCCGACCCAGCTCGAGCATCACAGCCACGGCGAGTCCTGGCACGACCACGCCGCCCCCGACGTCGTCGTCTTTCCGACCAGCACGGACGACGTGAGCGCGATCGTGAAGGTGGCGGCGCGTCATCGCGCCCCCGTCGTACCGTTCGGCATCGGGTCGTCGCTCGAAGGGCACGTCAACGCGTTCAGCGGAGGCGTCTCGATCGACTTCTCGAGGATGAGCCGCGTGCTCGCGATCAACGCCGACGACCTCGATGCCACCGTCGAGGCCGGCGTCACGCACCGGGCGCTCAACAAGGTATTGAACAACAAGGGGCTTGCCTTCTGGGTCGACCCCGGCGCGGACGCGACCATCGGCGGGATGGCCGCGACGCGCGCGTCGGGGACGACCGCGGTGCGCTACGGCACGATGCGCGAGGCGGTCCTCGGCCTGACCGTCGTCCTCGCCGACGGCCGGGTCATTCACACCGGCAGCCGCGCGCGCAAGTCGTCGGCCGGCTACGACCTGACGCGCCTGTTCGTCGGGTCCGAGGGGACGCTCGGCGTGATTACCGAAATCACCGTCCGGCTCTTCGGCCTGCCGGACGCGGTCTCGGCGGCCGTCTGCCCGTTCGACACGATGGAAGGCGCGGTGCAGACGGTGATCACGACGATTCAGCTCGGGATTCCCGTGGCGCGCATCGAGCTGCTCGACGAAGCGCAGCTCGAAGCGGTGAACCGCTACTCGAAGCTGAACTGCGCGCTGAAGCCGACGCTCTTCTTCGAATTCCACGGCACCAGCCAGGCGGCTGTCGGCGAAAGCGCGACGGCCGTGCAGGAAATCGCGGCGGACAACGGCGGGCGCGATTTCCAATGGGCGACGACGACGGAGGAGCGATCGAAGCTGTGGGCGGCGCGGCACAACGCGTTCTACGCGGCGGTGGCGCTTCGTCCGGGCTGCAAGCCGTGGACGACCGATGTGTGCGTCCCGATATCCCGCCTGGCCGAGTGCGTCCTCGAGACGCGCGCCGACGTGCAGAAGGCGGGCATCCTCGCGCCGCTCGTCGGGCACGTGGGCGACGGCAATTTTCATCTCATCTTCCCCCTGAGTCCCGACGATCCGGTGGAGCTGCAGAAGGCCAAGGACGTGAACGCGCGGCTCGTCGCGCGCGCGCTCGCGATGGGCGGCACGTGCAGCGGCGAGCATGGCGTCGGCGTCGGGAAGATGGCGTACCTCGAGGCCGAGCACGGCGAGTCGCTCGAGGTGATGAAGGCGATCAAGCGCGCGCTCGACCCGGAGAATCGAATGAATCCGGGTAAGATGATTTCGATCTGATGGCGAAACGCAGGTCCGAGCCTTCTCTCTTCGATCTCCCCGAAAGCAAATCAGCCGCGCCGCCGCCGCCGGGCGGGTCCGAACCGATCGCGCTCCACGAGGCGGCGCAGACCCGGTACCTGAACTACGCGCTCTCGGTCATCACTTCGCGCGCGCTGCCGGACGTGCGTGACGGCCTCAAGCCGGTCCAGCGGCGCATCCTCTACACGATGTGGCAGCAGAACCTGACCGCCGACGTGAAGCACCGGAAGTGCGCGAAGGTCGTCGGCGACGTCATGGGGAGCTACCACCCGCACGGCGACGCGGCGCTCTACGAGACGCTCGTGCGCATGGCGCAGTCGTTCTCGCTGCGCTATCCGCTGATCGACGGCTCCGGCAACTTCGGCTCGCTCGATGGCGACAGCGCGGCGGCGATGCGCTACACGGAATGCCGCCTGGCGCGAATCGCCGACGAAATGCTGTCGGAGATCGAGCGGCGGACGGTTCCCTTCCGCCCGAACTACGACGGCACGAAGACCGAGCCCGTCGTCCTGCCGGCGCGGCTCCCGAACCTCTTCATCAACGGCACGACCGGCATCGCGGTTGGAATGGCGACGAACATTCCGCCGCACAACCTCGGCGAGATCTGCACCGCGCTGATCAAGCTGCTGGACAACCCGGACTTGAGCAGCGTCCAGCTCTGTCGCTACGTCAAGGGCCCGGACTTTCCAACCGGCGGCCAGATTCTCAATTCACCGGAGGAGCTGAAGCAGATTTACAAGAACGGCTCGGGAACGGTGCGCCTGCGCGCGACGTGGGAAGAAGGATCGGGCACGCGCGGCGGACGCACGCTCTACATCACGAGCATCCCGTACGCGGTGAACAAGGCGGCGCTCGTCGAGCGCATCGCCGACGTCGTCCTGACGCGCAAGCTGCCGCCGCTGCTCGACGTGAAGGACGTCTCGACCGACGACGTGCGGATTGCGCTGGAGATCAAGAAGGACGCCGACCCGAAGATGGTCATGGCGTACCTGTTCAAGAACACACCGCTCCAGACCAACTTCATCGTCAACCTGACCTGCCTGATTCCGACGGAGAACGAGGAGGTCGG
>DASQAX010000290.1:0-2370 GCA_035635535.1 Vicinamibacterales bacterium
GCGCCGGCGATCGCCGAGAAGAGGTTGAGCCCGCGCGCGGGGTTGGCAACGCTCACGGCGCCGACGAACGAACGCGCCAGGTCGTAATAGAGCGGATAGGCCTGCCGCGCGCTGACCTCGGGCCACAGCACCGCCGCCTGGAAGCCGCCCGTGTCGCCGAGATCGACGCCCGGGAGCAGCGTCCGGGTGTAGGCCCAGAAGGCGAGCGTCGCGATGGCCACCGCCGCGACGATCCGTTCTCTATCCACGGGATCGCTTGCGCGCCACGAACGCGCGCACGTCGTCCACGCTGCCGGCGTTGAGCACGTGGCGCGGCTCAATCCAGCCGCGGCGCGCGGTGCCGACGCCGAAACGCATCTGCCGCGCGAGCCACTCGGCGCGATGGCAGTCGCTGTCGATGGTGATCGTGACGCCGGCGGCGGCCGCCTTGCGCGCGATCGCGCCATCCATGTCGAGGTGCCCCGGCGCACCGTCGATTTCCATCGCGGTGCCCGTCTCGGCGGCTGCCGTAAACAGCGCGTTGAAGTCGATGTCGAATCCCTCGGACCGCGCGGGTGAGCGATTGGCGGGATGCGTGATGACGTTGACGAGCGGATGGCGGATGGCCTTGAGATACCGCCGCGTGAGCTGGGCACCCATGTGGTCGGCGGAGTCGTGCAGCGACGCGAGCACGATGTCGAATCCGGCGAGCACCTCGTCCTCGAAGTCGAGCGTGCCGTCGCGCATGATGTCCACCTCGATGCCGTGGAGGATGTCGATGCCGGTGATCCGGCCGCGCAGCGTCTCGATCTCCTCCCGCTGGCGCGGCACCTCGTCCACCGCCAGCTTGCGGCTCGACCAGGCGCGCTGCGAATGATCCGTGATCGCGACGTATTCGTAGCCGAGCTGCTTGGCGGCGAGGACCATCGTCTCGGCGCTGTCGCGGCCGTCACTCCAGGTCGTGTGCGTGTGCAGGTCGCCGCGGATGTGCCGTTCGAGCACGAGCTGCGGCAGCGCGTTGTCGTCCGCGGACTCGATTTCGTCCGCGCCGAGGCGCAATTCCGGCGCGATGAACGGCAGGTCGAGACGATCGTAGAGGTCGTCCTCGGACGGACACGGGATGGCGCGCTCCTGGCGATCCGTCAATCGCGCGTCGAACAGGCGGAGGCCGCGGGCGTTGGCGCGGTCGCGCAGCGCGGCGACGTGGAGCGACGATCCCGTGTGCCACACGAGCGCCGCGCCCGCCTGCTCGGGCGGCGTCAGGTGCAGCGTGACCGTGCCGCGCTCGGTGCGGATCATCATGCTGCGTTCGCTGATCGGCCGCGACGCGAACGCCAGCGGAAGGCGCGTGAACGCCTTGAGCGCGGCGGCGTGATCGGCAAGCGGGGAGACGCCGAGCAGCTCCACCGAGGCGACGGCCGGCTCGAACCGCCGCAGATCGCCGACGCTGACCATCGTGTCGACCGCCATCCCGGCCCTTCGCGCTTCCCTGATGGCGGTTGACGCCAGCAGGTGCGCGCGACCGAGCGGAAGGGGATCTTCGGCCACGGGCGTCTCTACAGGCGCACCGCGTACACGCCTGTCGGGCCGCCTTCGCCGATCTCGGCGCTGACAATCAAGGTGTTGGGCATGGCGCGGCGCGCATCGAACGCCACGCCGCCCGGCGTCGCGAATTGCGTGGCAGCCGCGGTGACGGTCTGCCCGGCGCCGACGTCGCCGAACTGGAGCCGATATTCGTCCGCGCCGCCGGTGGCCAGCACGAGCGTCACGTCGAACCACGGCTGCGTGCTGTCGTTGGTGATCAGGAAGTCGGGCCCCGATTGCCGGATGGTGGCGACCAGGAAGACGAGGCCCTCGTAGCGCGGATCGGTGACCGCGACCTGTGTCAGCGGTGCGCTCGCGGGTTCGGACGCTCGACACCCGGTGGACATGACGGCTGTTGCCAGCAGCGCGAGCGCCAGACGCACTTCAGGATTCTATTCCCGCAGGCCGGTACGCACGAGAGGCGAGGCCGAAGCCTCGCCTCTCGCGCCAGCTGTCCTGCCGGGCGATCGTTACGGGTCGACGCGGACGATCGTCGGGTTCGGCATGCCGGTGGAGCCGGAATACGCGACCGACCCGAGGTATTTCGTCCCGGACGTCAGCCCGGTGAACGACAGGCCGATCGTTCCCGTGGCGCCGAGCGTCGCGGTCGCCGGAGCCGTCACCGTCATGTTGCCCGCCGGCGCGCCGCCGAGCAGCCACGAGAACAGCTTGAAGTTCACCGTACCCGTGACGTTGAACGCGTGGACGTACACCGTGTAGGTGTCCGCGGCCGGGTTGAGCAGATTGACTTCTTCAGCCGTGGTTCCGCCCCCGCTGGCACCAACCCGGGTCGCGCCCCTGTAGACG
>DASQAX010000291.1:0-3674 GCA_035635535.1 Vicinamibacterales bacterium
GCTCAATCTTGCTGCCCTTCATCACGATGTCGCCGTCAGCCTTGACGTTGATCTTCCCACTGCCTCGGACGGTGAGGTCCTTCCCCTTGATCACGATCGTCCCGTCCTTCTTCATCGTGATGCTCGCGTCGCCTGTCTTCAGTACGATGGATTCACCAGCGTCGATGACCCAGTTCTTGGCGACCTTCGTCGCGTCGTCCTTGCCGATGTCCGTCGAGCGGCCGCCAACCACTTTGAGCGACTCGTCGGCGCCGATCGTCGTCGTCGCGCTCTTGCCAACCGACGTCGTCTGGCCGCCGGCGACCGTGACGGATCGGTTCGCGCCCACGTTCGTCGATTGAATCGCGCCGACGTTGATCATCTGAGCCGCGCCGACCGAGACCATCTGCGCGGCGCCGACCGTGATGGCTTCGGCGCCGCCGACGGTGTGTGCGCGCGCCGCGCCGACCGTGTGAGCCTCCGCCAATGAAATGGTCGTTGTCTGCACCCCGTTGACTGTGTGCGACCGCGCGCCGTTGACCGTGACATCCTCGCCGCCGTTGACGGTCTCCGAACGGTGACCGGTAATCGTGATCGTCTCCGTGCCGCCGACGGTTTCCTTTCGATTCACGTCGATGTTGACCGTCTGGTTCTTGACCACGTGCAACGTCTGGTTGCCACCGACGGTCTCGGAGTCATCGACGTCGACCTTGTCGGTCCGGCAGTTGTGAATCGTCGACGTCTGGTCGTGCTCGACGACGGTGTCCATGTTGTACTGGCCGTGGACGAACACGCGCTCCTTGCCGGCGGTGTCGTCCATCGAGAGCTCGTTGAAGCCGGACCCCTTGTGCGTGTTCGACTTGATCCCGCTCAGCACGGCGCCCGCCGGGAAGCCGAACGGCGGCTGACACTCGGCGTTGTAGACGCGGCCGGTGACGATCGGCTGGTCGGGATCGCCTTCGAGGAAGTCGACAATCACCTCCTGGCCGATGCGCGGCGTCGAGACCGCGCCCCATCCCTTGCCGGCCCACGGGTGGGAGACCCGCATCCAGCACGAGCTGTTTTCGTCTTTCTTCCCCAGCCGATCCCAGTGGAACTGCACCTTCACGCGGCCGAACTGATCCGTGTAGATCTCGTCGCCCGCCGGGCCGACCACCATCGCCGTCTGCGGGCCCTGGACGAACGGCTTCGGCGTCGCGCGCCGCGGCCGGAACTGCTGCTGCGTCGACATCGCGGAGAAGCGGCACTGGTAGCTCGTGCCGCCCCCCTCGGGCGCCGCTTCGTAGTCGCTGAACACGAGGTCGTAGTGCGCCGCAATCACGAGGTGCTCGCGGTTCTGGTCCGCCCGCGGATGGCCGTCGAGGGTGAACAGCGCGCCGACGGTCATGCCGCGCGCGTTGGTCATCCCGTCGACCACCTCGAACTGCGTCCCGAACTCGTCGATCCGCACGCCGGCATACTGCTCGCCGTCCGGCTTCTGCACGTACGTGCCGGGGTAATCGAACACCTCGTAGTTGCTGGGCGAGTACGTGCGCGCGAGGACCTTCTGCGTCTTCAGGTCGACGCTCGGACGCTCGAGGTCGTAGTCCTTGTGGACGTAGACGCCAGGCTGGATCTCGCGCGAGAACTGCCAGCTGCCGATGTGCTCGAGCTCGGGCCGCACGAGGCGCTCCGGCGGAATGAACGCCAGCTCCTCGCACCCGGCCGCCGGCGTGTGCTTGCTGCACGAATCGGTGATCACCAGCGTGTTGTGCCCGTCGGTGTGGCGGACGTAGTAGTAGATGCCTTCGTGCTCCATCAGCCGGCTGACGAAGTTGAAGTCGGTCTCGCGATACTGGACGCAGTAGGTCCACTTCCGGTAGCTGCTCGTCAGCTCGAACTTGAAGTCCGCCACCGGATGATCGGCGAACACCTTCTTCAGGATGTCCGGCACGGTCATCTCCTGGAAGATCCGGCAGTCGGCGGTGCGCGTCAGGTACCACAGCCAGGGGTGAACGACGGCCGTGTACTGGTAGTAGCGGCCGTGCATCTCCCCCTGCGCGAAGCGCGTCACGAAGCCGTTGAAGTGCCGCGTGCTGTCGTCGGGCAGCGCGAGCTTGATCGTGACGTTCTTGCCGAGGATCGCGTCGACGTCGACCTCGCCGTTGTCGCTCAACAGGTCGAGGTGGTACTCGCTGATGCGGCCGAGCTCCTCGCGGCCGCGCATGCCGTGAAACAGCAGGACGCCCTCGCCGAGCGGCGTGGCGATGTCCATCACGCGATCCATCACCCTAGACATGCTGTTCTCCAACTGTCGATGGGCCGACCTGAAGGTCGGCCCCTACGTCTCTCGGGAGCTGAAGGTCGGCTCCTACGTCTCTCGGGAGGGTGGTCACGTCCGCGGCGTCGCACTTCTCGGCGCGCACGACGAGGCCGTCGACCGGGGCGCCGGCTTCGAGCCGCAGCTCGGCGTTCGCGATCACGGGCCGCAGGCCTGCATCCGTCAGCAGCCGTTCGACGTACGCGCGGGAGTGGTTGTAGCGCCCGTGCGGCCGGAGGCGGTAGTCCGCACCGTCGGCTGCGCCGACGAGCTCCTCGACCGTGAACACGAGGCAGCCGTCCGGCCGCAGCGCGCGCGCCGCCGCGGTGATGACCTCCTCGAGCGCGCCGAAGTACACCAGCGTGTCGGCCGACACGATCGCGTCGTACGCGCCGCGGCACGACCGCAGGTACGCCGTCAGCTCGCCCTTGACCAGCTCGTCGTACACGCCGCGCTCGCGCGCCTGGTCGAGCATCTTCGCGGACAGGTCCACGCCGACGAGCCGCGCCGAGTAATCGCGCAGCAGCGGGCCGCACAGCCCGGTACCGCAACCGACGTCGAGGACGTCGTGGGTCCTGTTCTCCTCGATGCCCGACTCCGCGAGCATGGTGGCCACCAGCTGCGGCGCGCGGTACATCAGCAGCGTCAGCTTCGCGTCGAAGCTCGCCGCAAAGCTGTCGAAGACCGCTTCGACGTAGGCATCGGACGCGCGGCTCGGCACGTCGCGGCCCGAACAGGCGGCCAGCGTGTGTCTCGCGAGCGGATCGCCGGGCTGCTCGCCCACCCACCGCTCGCAGATCGCCACCGCCTGGTCGAACTCGCCGAGGACGCAGTGCGCCATGCACAGCAGCCGCAGCGCCTGCGCGTGCTTCGGGTCGAGCGTGATCACCCGGCAGAAGCTGGCCACCGCCTCCGGCATGCGCCGCTGGCCGTAGAGCAGGATCCCCAGGTTCTGGTGCACGTCCTGGTGGTCGGGATCCAGCTCGATCGCCTTCCGATAGGCCGCCTCGGCCTCGGCGGACCGCCCCTGCGCCCGCAGCAGCACGCCGAGGTTGTTGTGCGCGTTCACGTGGCCCGGATCGAGCGCAATCGCCCGGCGAAACGCCGTCACCGCGTCGTCGACCTTCGTGCGCGCCTTGAGCACGATGCCGAGGTTGCTGTACCAGTCGGCCTGGGTCGGCGCGAGCGCGAGGCTCTGCTCGATGAGCGCCACCGCCTCCTCGTGACGTCCTTTCTGGTGCGCGAGCACGCCCACGTAGTGCATCGCGTCCGCGTGGTCGGGGACCTGATCGAGGATCGCCCGGTAGATGTCCTCGGCCTGGTCGACGTGCCCGTTCTTCTGGCACTCGATGGCGATCGACATCGCGGCGCCGATGGTGAGCGTCTCGCTCAGCGG
>DASQAX010000292.1:0-14624 GCA_035635535.1 Vicinamibacterales bacterium
CTTCAGGTCCCGTCGATGGTCCCGGAACCGCTCGCCCCGGAAGTCCGCCTCCGTCAGCCGGTGCCGCTGGATCATCGTCCCCATCGCTCCGTCGAGGAGGAGGATGCGTTTCGCGAGCAGCTCGTGGAGGCGGTCGACGACGGTCATGCGATGCGTCTCCGGGAACGTGTCTTCACGCCGCTGCCGATCAGGACCGCAAACGGATCGCCGGCCTTGCTCGCGCCGACCGTCACCGTGGCGTCCGTCAAGCCGCCGCGACGCAGCAGCGTCTCGAGCCCGGCCGCGGAAAACCCGAGATGACGATCTCCGAGGCGGCTCCGCACCCACGTCTCGTCGTGTTCGCGCAGATCCAGGATCACGACGCGGCCGCCGGGGCGCAGCACCCGCACGGTCTCGGCGATCGCGCGGCCGGGATCGATCGCATGGTGCAGCGACTGCGAGAGCAGCGCGACGTCCACGGATTGATCCTTCAGTGGCAGCTTCGCCAGCTCGCCCTTCTTCCACTCCACGTTCCGGACGTGCCGCCGCGCGGCGAGCGCCTTCGCGCGTTCCAGCACGTCGGCCGAGCGGTCGATGCCGACGACGCTGCGGGCCCAGCGTGCGGCTTCGAGCGTCAGGTACCCCTCGCCGCAGCCGATGTCCGCGACGTCGAGCGGCGGAATGAGGTGGCCGAGCGCGCGCGCCCAGGCGGCCCAGCTCCGGCCCGGCACGAGCTGTCGCGCGTCGCCGTGCGTGTCGAAGTTCTCCTTGCGCAGCCGCAGCACTTCCTGCACGCGGGACTCGTCCGCGCGCACCGCGCGATCGGTCGCCGCCGACTCGAAGTGCGTGTCGAGCAGCGCCCACAGCGTCCCCTGGCCATTCGACCGTGCATCGTCGGCGACGCGGTAATAGACGAAGCCCGCCTCGCGTTCCTCCGCGACGAGCCCCGCATCCTTGAGCAGGCCGAGGTGTCTCGAGACGTTCGACTGCGCGACACCCAGGATTCCGGTGAGCTCGGTCACGTTGAACCGATCCTTCGCGAGAATCCGGAGCAGCCGAAGACGCGTCGAGTCGGACAGGAGACGGAAGAGGGACGACGCCTGTTGCACATCTATAAATCTACATATATAGATATGAACAGTCAATAAGGCCAAAAGAAGGGCCGCCTGAGGGCGGCCCCCTACGACTGCGGGCGGGTCTGAAGACCCGCCCCTATACCGTCCGTTGCCAGCTAATTGTCGTAATACAGGTAGAACTCGTACGGGTGCGGCCGCAGCCGCATCGGGTCGAGCTCCTTCGCGCGCTTGTAGTCGATCCAGGTGCTGATCAGGTCGTCGGTGAAGACGCCGCCCTTCGTCAGGAACGCGTGATCCGCCTCGAGCGCGTCGATCGCCTCCGACAGCGAGCCCGGCGTCGTCCGGATGCCCTCCTGCTTCATCTCTTCGCGCGTCATCTCGTAGATGTCGCGATCGAGCGGCTTGCCCGGATCGATCTTGTTCTGGATGCCGTCGAGCATGGCCATCAGCATCGCCGGCCACGCCAGGTAGCCGTTGGCGCTCGGGTCGGGACAGCGGAACTCGAGCCGCTTGGACTTCGGGCTCTTCGAGTACATCGGGATGCGGATCGAGGCCGAGCGGTTGCGCGCGGAGATGGCCAGGTTGACGGGCGCTTCGAAGCCGGGGACGAGCCGGCGGTAGGAGTTCGTCGTCGGCGCCGCAAACGCGAGGATCGCGGGCGCATGCTTCAGCAACCCGCCGGCCGCCCAGAGGCCCATCTCGCTGAGGCCCGCATACCCGTCGCCGGCGAACAGCGGCTTGCCGCCCTTCCACAGCGAGGTATGGCTGTGCATGCCGCTGCCGTTGTCCTCGAAGATCGGCTTGGGCATGAACGTCACCGTCTTGCCGTTACGCTTCGCGACGTTCTTGCAAATGTACTTGTACCACATGAACTGATCGGCCATCTTCAGCAGCGGCATGAACTGCATGTCGATCTCGCTCTGCCCGGCCGTCGCGACCTCGTGATGATGCGCCTCGACGACGATGCCGATCTTCCGCATCTCGTAGACCATCTCGCCGCGCAGATCGTGGTACGTGTCGGTGGGGCTTACGGGAAAGTAGCCGCCCTTGAAGCTTGGCTTGTATCCGAGGTTCGGCTCCTCGTGGCGCGCCGTGTTCCATGCGCCTTCCGTCGACTCGATCTCGTAGAGGCCGCGATGCTGGTTCTGCTCGTACCGGACCTCGTCGAAGATGAAGAATTCCGGCTCGGGGCCGATGAAGCAGGTGTCGGCGACGCCGCTGGCCTTCAGGTACGCTTCGGCCTTGCGGGCGATGTTGCGCGGGTCGCGCGAGAAGTCCTTGCGCGTGATCGGGTCGACGACGTTGGCGATGACGCTGACCGTCGGCCGCGCGTAGAACGGATCCAGCCGCGTCGTCTCCGCGACCGGCACGGCCATCATGTCGGATTCATGAATGCCCATCCAGCCTCGAATCGACGAGCCGTCGAAGCCGAGGCCTTCCTCGAACGTGCCTTCATCCAGGTGGTCGATCGGATACGAGCAATGCTGCCAGGAGCCGAGCATGTCGACGAATTTCAGGTCGACCATCTCTGCTTGGTTCTTCTTGGCGTAATCGAAGAAATCGCGTGGGGTCTTCGGGAAGTCATCCGAGGCCATCGATACACCTCACCTTCCGTCAAAGAACATTTCTGTGGATGGGCCGGAAGGATAGCGCGGAAGAGGTGCGATCGAGCTGCTCTGACGATCGCGTAGGAGATTTCGCGTACCGAGACATATTTGTTCGACGCGAGCCATTGCGCCTCTCTCGTGGCGTCGGGCATAATTTCGATTCATCGGACTGGAGCTCGCGCCCGAAGCCTCGCGCCTCGCGCCTCGCGCGTCGGTCGTCTCCATCATTCAGCTGAAAAACCGGTATGAAAGGACCATTACCGCTATGGGATCTAGAGCGTTAGCCGAAGCCGCCAGGAGCATACGCGATTGGTCGATCGAGAACCGCACGTCGGCGGCGCCGTCGAAGACGGCCGAGCTGTTCGGCAGCCTTGTGTTCACCGACAAGGAGCAGAAGGCGCGTCTGCCAAAGTCGGCGTACACCGCGCTGCGCGCGACCATCACGCGCGGCGAACCGCTCGAGGTCTCCACGGCCGACGCGGTCGCCACGGCGCTGAAGGAATGGGCTGTCGAACACGGAGCCACGCATTACGCGCACTGGTTCCAGCCGCTGACCGGCATCACCGCCGAGAAGCACGATTCCTTCCTCGCACCGGCCAGCGACGGAACCGCGCTCGCGGAGTTCCGCGGCAAGGAACTCATCAAAGGCGAGCCCGACGCATCGAGCTTTCCGTCGGGCGGTATGCGCTCCACCTTCGAGGCGCGCGGTTACACGGCGTGGGATCCGACGAGCCCGCCCTGGCTGCACGTCAACGGCAACGGCAGCAGCGTCACGCTGGTCATTCCGACCGCGTTCGTGAGCTGGACCGGCGAAGCGCTCGACAAGAAGACGCCGCTCCTGCGATCGATGGAAGCGGTCAGCAAGCAGGCCGTTCGCGTGCTGAAGCTGTTCGGCTCGTCGGCCGAGCGCGTGTTCGCGACCTGCGGCCCCGAGCAGGAATACTTCCTCATCGATCGCAACTTCTACTTCGCGCGGCCCGACCTGATTAACGCCGGCCGCACCCTGTTCGGCGCGACGCCGCCGAAGGGCCAGGAGATGGAGGACCAGTACTTCGGCGCGATCCCCGAGCGGATCCTCGCGTGCATGTCTGAAGTGGAGCTCGAGCTCTATAAGACGGGCGTGCCGGTGAAGACGCGGCACAACGAGGTGGCCCCGAGCCAGTACGAGATCGCGCCGGTCTTCGAGAACGCCAACGTCGCCGCCGACCATCAGATGATGACGATGGAGACGCTGAAGAAGATCGCGCCGAAGTACGGCCTCGCGGCGCTGCTGCACGAGAAGCCGTTCGCGGGTGTCAACGGCTCCGGCAAGCACAATAACTGGTCGCTCTCCGACGAGTTCGGCAACAACCTGCTGGGGCCCGGCGACACGCCGCACGACAACATGCAGTTCCTCGTGTTCTGCGCCGCGGTGCTGCGCGGCGTCGATCGGTGGCAGGGGCTGCTTCGCGCCTCCATCGCGAGCGCGGGCAACGACCACCGCCTCGGCGCGAACGAAGCGCCGCCGGCGATCCTGTCGGTGTTCCTGGGCGATCAGCTCACCGACATCTTCGAGCAGATCGAAAAGGGCGCCGCGAAGTCCACCAAGCAGGGCGGCACGCTCGACGTGGGCGTCAGCGTCCTGCCGAAGCTGCCGCGCGACGCGGGCGACCGCAACCGCACGAGCCCGTTTGCGTTCACCGGCAACAAGTTCGAGTTCCGCGCGGTGTCGTCGGGCCAGAACATCGCGTTCCCGAACACGGTCCTGAACGCCGCGATGGCCGACGCCCTCGACGGGATGGCCACGGAGCTCGAGACCGCGACCAAGAAGGGCGAGGACCTGAACAAGGCGGTGGCCAAGCTCCTCACGAAGGTGGTCAAGGAGCACAAGCGGATCGTCTTCAACGGCAACAACTACGCGCCGGAGTGGGAGAGGGAAGCCGGCAAGCGGAAGCTCCTCAACCTGAAGAACACGGTTGATGCGCTGCCGGAGCTGATTACGCCCGCGGCCGTGCAGGTGCTCGAGAAGTACAAGATTCTCAACGAGCGCGAGATTCACGCGCGCTACGAGGTGTTCCTCGAGAACTACAACAAGACCGTCAACGTCGAAGGGCAGTTGATGGTGCTGATGGCGAACCGCTACATCTTCCCGGCGGCGCTCGAGTACCAGAAGCGCATCGGCCAGAGCGTGACGGCGGTCAGGCAGGCCGGCGGATCGAGTCCGCAAGCCAAGAAGCTCCTGGGCCAGTACACGAAGCTCGTCGACCAGTTCAAGACGCACGGCGACGCCCTTGCCAAGACGCTCGAGAACCACGCCTCGGGCTCGGCGGAGAAGCACGCCAAGTACATGCGGGACAAGGTCGTCCCCGCGATGGCGAAGCTGCGGGCCGTCGGCGACGAGATCGAGGTGCTGACGCCGCACGAGATCTGGCCGCTGCCGACCTACCGCGAGATGCTCTTCGTCAAATAGCTGGCAGCCGGCGGCTGGCAATGGGCCGGCGGGAATTCCCGCCGGCCCTTTTTATTTCTCCGTGGCCGCGCGCTGCCCGCGGCCTGCTGCCGGCTCCGTGTTCTTCGCGAACCGCGACAGCCGCTTCAGCGCATCCACCTTGTCCGACCGATCCAGCTTCGCGTGCGCGGACCGTCAACATGTTCCTGCTCCGCGGCGACAAGATTCAGCGTCGGCGCGGTCTGCTCGGAACAGATGGCTTCGTGAGGCTCGGGCATGGTGGTAAAGCTGGTACCCATCCTGCACAGCAGCGCTGTTGACCTTGGCTCCCATCCGGCTCGCGTAAACAAAGGGCCCGGAATCAATGGCCAGCCGCTCGCAGCGGTCACCGATTTCGGCTGGGGTCTTTCGTGAGGTGGCGCCTTTACCCCCTGGGAGTAAACGCCGAGTTCGTGTTCGCTGCCGCACAGGCCCTCTTTGAGCGCGCCGGTCACGGTGGTCGAAAACACCGCGACGCAGCAGCTCCTCCGGACCGCGATCGGCCAACGACGTGGGTCGCAACTTCGCGGGCGAGGCGAGTCAGGTGCGTGAAAAAGGACAGTCCGCGTAATGTGGACCATCCGGCCAGCGCTGCTTAGTCGGGTTGCTACGCGACTCGACGTGCGGGCGTCCGGCCCGGATGTAACGGAACGTTGGCGAACCCGGCTCTACGGGGCATGTAAGCAGTTACGGAATTTTGCGGCGGAGATAGCGGTACGAGCGGTCCGGGCTTCTGGATCCAATCCAAAGTTCCGGATGAACTAAGTCTAAACCAAGCGATCCGGCAGCCGTCGCGCCCTGCGCGCCGGCGAGCCTGCCGAGAGGCGGGCCACAACCGGTCGTGATTACGTGACGGTCAGAGGCCGATGGGCATTCTCGAGAAGCTTCGTCCCACCCCTCGCTGGAAGCACACGGATCCATCCGTGCGCGCGGCGGCTGTGTACGACTTAGGACCGGAAGACGGCGAAGCGCTTCGCGCCCTCGCGCGCGAGGACGCCGACACGCGCGTGCGCCGCGCGGCGGTGACCCGGCTCGACGAAGCCGACGTGCTGGCCGACGTCGCGCGCACCGACCCGGACGAAGAGGTCCGCGGCGAAGCGGTTCGAGGGCTCGCGGGACTGGCCGCCGAAGCCGACGACGTGTCCGCCGCGACCGATGCGGTGCGGCATCTGCTCGCGCTCGGCCGCGTGAAGGAAGTCGTCGTCGTCGCGCGAGCCAGCACGAGCGCGGCGGTCCGCGACGCGATCGTCGATCTGCTCGAGGATCAGAAAGCGCTCGGCTCGCTCAGTCGTCATGCCGCCGACAACTCGACGCGGCTCCGCGCGCTGGCGCGCGTGACCGATGTCGAGGAGCTGCTGAACGTCGCGTTGAAGTCGGAGCATACGGATGTCGCGGTCGCCGCGCTCGAGCGGATCGACGCGGCGGAGCCGCTCGGTGCCATCTCGCAGCGCGCCCGCAACAAGGTGGCGGCGCGCCGCGCCCGCACGAAGCTGCGCGTGCTCGAGGAGCCGCCCCAGGCGCCGCAGGGCGACGCCGTCTCGATGAGCGCGACCGACCAGCAGCGCGCGAAGGAACTGCTGCAGCGCGCCGAGGCGCTCGTCGCGATCGCCGATCCCGGCGAGGCGGCGGCGAAGCTGTCGCAGGCGCGCCTCGCCTGGGCCGAGTTCCAGGCCGACGTCGTCGTGGACGTGGCCCTCGCGCAGCAGTTCGAGTCGGCGTCCGACGCGGTGCGTGAAGCGATTGCCGAACGGCAACAGGAACTCGCGGCGGAGCGGGAGCGCGCGGAAGCCATCGCGCGCGAGCAGGCCGACCGCGTGGCCATCTGCCACGAGATCGAAGGTCTCGGCGCCGAGCCCGCCGCGATGGACCGCATCGCGGAGCTGAAGGTCCGGTGGGACGGGCTTCCGCCGATGCCGTCGGAGTACGCGGCGTCGCTCACGCGGCGCTTCCAGAACGCGTGCCGCGCCTTCGAGGATCGCGAGCGGCGTCGGATGCTGGCGCAGGCGGCCGTGGGCCGTCTCGAGACGCTCGCCACGGAGCTCGAACAGCTGATCGCCTCGACGCAGCCGCTCGAAGAGATCGTGGCCCGGTGGCGCGGCCTCCGGCGCGACGCGGATGTGCTTCGGGAGCACATCTCCGCCAATCCCGACGCGGGCGCGCGCCTCGAGCAGGCGGTCGCGACGCTCGAGCAGAAAGAGCAGGAGCACCAGCAGCACAGGACGAAGGTCGAGCAGGACAACCTGAAACGGCTCCAGCAGGTTGCGCGGCAGGTCGAGACGCTCGCCGCGGCCGAGCAGATGTCGCTGAAGGCTGGTGACCGCGCGCTGCGCGACATCAAGACCGCAATCGAGGATCGCGCGCCGCTGCCGTCGAAGAAGGACCGGCAGGAGCTGCAGGCGCGGCTCGAAGCCGCGCGCGCCACGCTCGGGCCGCGCGTGCAGGAACTGCGCGACGCCGACGAGTGGCAGCGGTGGGCGAACCTGCACGTGCAGGAAGAGCTCTGCAAGGAGATGGAGGCGCTCAGGGCCGAGGAGAACCTCGAGACGGCGAGCCGCAGGATGCGCGAGCTGCAGGCCCGCTGGAAGCAGGTGGCGCTCGCGCCGCGCGCGCAGGGCGAGGCCATGTGGCGGCGGTTCAAGGCCGCGCAGGACGAGGTGTTCGCGCGGACGTCCGCGCATCTGGCCGCGCAGAACGAGGAGCGTGCGGCGAGCCTCGTCGCCAAGCTGGCGCTCTGCGAGCGCGCCGAGGCGCTGGCGGACTCGACCGATTGGGTGAAGACCGCGGCGGAAATCCAGGGGCTGCAGGCCGACTGGAAGAAGATTGGCCCAGTCAGCCGCGGGCACGAAAAGGCCGTGTGGGAGCGCTTCCGCGCGGCGTGCGACCGCTTCTTCACGCGCCGGCAGGAGGACCTGAAGCATCGCAAGGAAGAGTGGGCGTCGAACCTCGCGAAGAAGGAAGCGCTCTGCGAGAAGGCCGAGGCGGTGGCCGATTCAACCGAATGGGAGAACGCGGCCTCGCAGCTGAAACGCCTGCAGGCCGAGTGGAAGACCGTCGGCCCGGTCCGGAAGTCGAAGTCCGAAGCGGTGTGGCAGCGTTTCCGCGGCGCCTGCGATCGCTTCTTCGATCGCTACAAGCACCGCGACCAGGTGGAGCTGCAGGAGAAGGCGGCGGCGCGCGACCAGATCATCCGCGACCTCGAGGCGCTGGTCCCGCAGAACGGCAGCATCGGCGACGCTCCGGAGAACCTCTACACCAGCGTGCACGACGCGCGGACCAAATGGCAGCACGCGCCGGAAGTGCCGCGGCAGGTCCAGCAGGATCTCGCGGCGCGGTACCACCAGGCGATCGGACAGTTGATCGGGACGTGGCCGGGCGCGTTCGCCGGCACCGACCTCGATCCGGAGACGACACGCAAGCGGATGGAGAAGCTGCTCGCCAAGGTCGAGGAGCTCCTGCCCGCCGCGCAGCAGCGCGCGCAGACGCGTCAGCTGTCGCCGACCGAGCTGCTGGCCGAGAAGTGGCGCGAGCGGCTCGCGGCCAACACGATTGCCGGGAGCCGCGCGGCCGAGGAGAACGACGAAATCCGCTGGCGCAACGCCGAGCAGGAAGTGCGGAGCGCGCAATCGCAGTGGACGCGGCTCGGGCCGGTGCCGGCGGAGGTGGCCGGGCCGCTCAACGAGCGGTTCCAGCGGGCCGTCCGGCGGTTCTACGACTCACGCAGGAAAGTCTCCTAGACAGCTCTCCCCTGCGGAGGCGTGAAGGCTCTACCCTTCGAGGTAGGTGTATCCGTGCAACCCGTCTTCGTAGAAGCGGAGTAGGCGGCCCGCCCCCTCGTAATCCATCCGCCCGGCGCGGACGGCCGTCTCGACATCCGTGCGCAGCTTCGACATCAATGACTCCGCGTCGAACTCCACGTAGTCGAGCACTTCCTTGACCGTGTCCCCCTTGATCAGCGCGTCGAGCTTCGCGTTGCCATGCTCGTCGAGCGAGACGTGCACCGCGTGCGTGTCGCCGAACAGGTTGTGGAGGTCGCCGAGGATTTCCTGGTAGGCCCCGACGAGGAACACCCCGAGGTAGTAATCGTCGGCGTTGAGCGTGTGCAGCGGCAGCGTCTTCTTCACGTCGCGCCGGTCGACGAAGCGATCGAGCTTGCCGTCGGAATCGCACGTGATGTCGCCGAGCACCGCGTGGTTCTGCGGCTTCTCGTTGAGCCGGTGGATCGGCATCACCGGGAACAGTTGCTTGATCGCCCAGCTGTCGGGAATCGACTGGAACAGCGAGAAGTTGCAGAAGTAGGTGTCCGACAGCTGCTCGTCCAGGTTCTGCAGGTCCTCCGGCACCTCGGCCATCGTCTGCACGATCTTCTGGAGCTTCGTGCAGATCGCCCAGAACAGGTTCTCGGCCATGCTTCGCTGGTCGAGCGGCAGGTAGCCGCCGTTGAACAGGCTGAGCGCCATGTCGAGCGCCTGCTGCGCGTCGTGGAACGCTTCGAGCGCGTTTCGCGCGTTGACGTTGTTATACGTGTCAATCAGATCCGCGATCGGCTGTTCCCAGTCCGGATTGGCCGTCGTCGGCACCTTCTCGTCGCCGAAGCCGGACACGCCGAGGACGTTGAACACGAGGACGCTGTGATACGCGACAACCGCGCGTCCGCTCTCGGACACGATGGTCGGATGCGGCACCCCCGCTTCGTCACATACCGTCTGAATGTGATAGACGACGTCGTTGGCGTACTCCTGGAGCGTGTAGTTCATGCTCGACTCGAAGTTCGTCTGCGACCCGTCGTAGTCCACGCCCAGCCCGCCGCCGACGTCGAGGTACTGGAGCCCGGCGCCCAGCTTCGCCAGCTCCGTGTAGCAGCGCGCCGCCTCGTTCAGCGCCCCCTTGACGATGCGGATGTTCGTGATCTGGCTGCCAAGGTGGAAGTGGAGCAGCTTGAGGCAGTCCTGCATCCCGCGGGCCTTCAGCTCCTCGAGACCCCGGACGATTTCGCTGACTGTCAAGCCGAATTTCGAGCGAAAGCCGCCTGACGACTGCCAGCGGCCGCTGCCGCGCGCCGCAAGCTTGACGCGCATCCCGATTAGCGGCCGGACGCCGATTTTCTGCGCCGCCTCCAGAATCAGGCCCAGTTCCGTGTATTTCTCGACCACCGGGATGATGTTGCGCCCGATCTTGAGCGCCAGCATCGCCGTCTCGATGAATTCGGCGTCCTTGAACCCGTTGCAGATGATCGGCGTCTCGTTGTCGGCGACCGCGACGACCGCGAGCAGCTCGGGCTTGGAACCGGCCTCGAGGCCGAAGCGGTACGGCCGGCCGAAGTTGAGAACCTCCTCGACGACCTGCCGCTGCTGATTCACCTTGATCGGGTAGACGCAGCTGTAGCCGCCCTGGTACTGGTGCTGCGCGATGGCGCCCTGAAACGCGGTGTGAATGTCGCCGAGGCGATGCTTGAGGATGTCGGTGAAGCGAACGAGGACGGGAAGGCTGATGCCGCGCAGCTGGAGCCGGTCGATCAGCTCCTTGAGATCGATCGCGCGCGCCGGCTCCTTCGTCGGATGAACCTGGACGTGCCCCTCGCCGTTGACGGAAAAGTACCCGTTGCTCCAGCGCGGCACCTCATAGAGCTCGCTCGCGTCGTGCACGGTCCACGCGGTCGTCGACGAGGTGCTCGCGGCCAGCGGAGGCGGCGCCGTGCGGCCGTTGGTCATCGTGCTCATCTGGCAGTCGATGATAAACGCTTTTCGCTCAATCTGATCGTGCTTATTGGTCACGTGCGCAAATTTCTTGGAACGCGGCAGCGTCCACACTTATGCTCACGTGATGAGCGACCGCATGCCCGCGATCAAGGTCGTCATGATGCCGAAGGACACCAACGCGCACGGAACGATCTTCGGCGGCGTGATCCTGTCGAACATCGACCTCGCGTCGGGCGTCGAAGCATTCAAGGTCGCGCCGCACCTGTACGTGACGAAGGCGATGCGGGAGGTCGAGTTCCACGAGCCCGTGTATACGGGCGACCTCGTCAGCTTCTTTCCGTCGCTGGTGCGGGTCGGACGCACGTCGGTGACCATCCGCGTCGAGGTCGAGGCCGAGCGGTGGGGCTGGGACGCCGCGAAACGCGGAATCGGGCGCGGTGAGAAGGTCAAGGTGACCGAGGCCGAAGTGATCCTCGTCGCGGTCGATGCGGACGGGCGTCCGGTGCCGATTCGCCCGGAGCCCGTGAAGGCATGAGGTGGGTCAGCAGCCGCGGCGCCTCGCCCGCGGTGCCGTTCATCGACGCGCTGTTTGCCGGCACCGCCCCAGACGGGGGGCTCTATATGCCCGAGCGGCTCGATCCGCTCTCACCCGGGCAGCTCGACGCCATCCGTTCGGCCAACGGCGACATCGTCGAAATCGGCACCATCGTCGGCTCGCACCTCCTTCGCGACGAGATCACGACCGTTGACATGCGCGCGCTGGTGCGCGACGCGCTCGATTTCCCGATTCCGCTCGTCCAGGTCACGGACAACGTCCGGGCGCTGGAGCTCTTTCACGGGCCGACGCTGGCGTTCAAGGACGTCGGCGCGCGGACGCAGGCGCGGCTCCTTCATCACTTCACGGACGGGACGCCGCTGACGATCCTCGTCGCCACGTCGGGCGACACCGGCAGCGCGGTGGCTCAGGCGTTCCACGGGGTGCCCGATACCCGTGTCGTCGTCCTGTATCCGGAGGGCAAGGTCAGCGACGTCCAGGAAGCCCAGATGGCCTCGCTCGGCGACAACATCGTCGCGGTGGCCGTGCACGGGACGTTCGACGATTGCCAGCGGCTGGTCAAGCAGGCCTTTGCCGACGACGACCTGCGCTCGCACGTGTGGCTGACGCCAGCGAATTCGATCAACCTTGGACGCCTGCTGCCGCAGGTTTTCTACTATTTCGTCCTTCTCGGTTCGGGTCCGGCTTCCGCCTCCGCGCCCGGCGCTTCGGCGGACAAGGAAGCCGGACTCTACCGGGACGGTGGTCCAGTCGTGTCAGTGCCCAGCGGAAATTTCGGCAATCTGACGGCGGGGTTGATCGCAAAGCGCATCGGACTGCCCGTTCAGCGGTTTGTGGCGGCGACCAATGTCAACGACGTCGTGCCCGAATACCTGAGGACGGGCGACTACAGGCCGCGCGCGTCGGTCCGCACGGTCGCCAACGCGATGGACGTCGGCGCGCCCAGCAACTTCGAGCGCATGCGCGCGATGTACGGCGACAGCTTCGAGTCGCTCCGCTGCGACATCGCCGGTGCCGCGTTTGACGATGCGACGGTCGTGGCCGAGATTGGCGACGTCTATCGGCGGCACGGCTACCTGCTCGATCCGCACGGCGCGATCGCGTGGCTCGGCCTGCGCCAGGCACTCTCGGCGGGCGAGCGAGGCGTGTTCCTCGCGACCGCGCACCCGGCGAAGTTCCGCGAGGTCGTCGAACCCGCGATCGGCGAGTCGATCCCGCTGCCGGCCGTGCTCGCGGACGCCATCAAGCGGCCACGTCATGCCGAGCGGTTGCCTGTCGACTACCCGAAGCTCAAGGGGCTCCTGGTACACTTCTCTACTTTTCCACCTTAAGATTCCAGTGATGCCGCCGCTCGATCCCTTCCGACCTGAGCCTGGGTCCCTTCCGACGCGCGACGCGATCCCGCCACGCTACAAGTGGGATCTGACGTCGATCTGCCAGACCTGGGACGAATGGCAGGCGGGCTACAAGCAGCTCGACGCGGCCATCGCGGCCTTTTCTTCCTTCCAGGGGACGCTCGCCAAGGGGCCCGGCCAGCTGGTGGCGGCGTTCCGGGCGATGGACGAGATGGGCGCGCTCAGCTATCGCGTCTGGTACTACGCGTCGCTGCATTACGACGAGGATCAGCGGAACAACGAGATCAACGCGCGCCGGCAGCAGGTGCAGATCCTGTTCGCGAAGCAGCAGCAGGCGAGCTCCTGGTTCAACCCCGAAGTGCTGTCGATTCCGATCGAGACCATCCGGGGCTGGCTCGACGCGAACACGGACCTCGCGCTGTATCGCTTTGCCATCGAGAGCTTGTTCCACGAGCAGGAGCACGTGCTCGACGAGCAGGGCGAGCGCCTGATGTCGTTTGCCGGGCGCTTCAACAGCGTTCCGTACGACAGCTATTCGGCGTTGACGACGGCCGACGTGAAGTACCCCTCGATCACGCTGACCAGCGGCAGCAAGGTGACGCTGACCTACGGCCAGTATCGCGCGCTGCTCGAGACCAATCGCAGCCAGGATGACCGCGCGAACGCGTACCGGACGTTCCATCAGGCGTTCGCCGACAACCAGAACACGTATGCCGCGCTCTACAACGGCGTCCTGCAGCGCGACTGGTTCCACGCGCGCGCCCGCGGCTACAAGACGACGCTGGATGGGGCGCTGCACGGCAACAACATCCCGACGTCGGTGGTCGAGAACCTGATCGCGGCGACCAAGGAAGGCGTCGCGCCGCTGCGGCGCTACCACCGGCTCCGCCGCCGCGTCCTCGGGTTGTCCACCTATCGCCTGTTCGACGTGTTCGTGCCGCTCGTGGAACACACGGCGAAGTACCCCTACGACGACGTCGGGGCCTGGATCGTCGATTCGGTCTCGCCGCTCGGCGCGACGTACCAGCAGCACGTGAAGCGCGCGTTCGACGGACGGTGGATCGACGTGTTCGAGAACAGCGGGAAGCGCAGCGGCGCCTACTCGGCGCCCGTCTACGGGGCGCATCCGTACATGCTGCTCAACTACAACGAGACGCTCGACGCGGTCTTCACGCTCGCGCACGAGATGGGCCACTCGATGCACACGCTGCTGTCGCATCAGACGCAGCCGTTCGTGTACGCGGGCTACACGATCTTCGTGGCGGAGGTGCCGTCGACGCTCAACGAGGCGCTGTTCCTGGACCTGATGCTCGAGCGCGCGGGCAGCCGCGACGAGCGCGTCGTGCTGCTGCAGCACGCCATCGACAGCATTGCCAGCACGTTCTACACGCAGGTGATGTTCGCGGATTACGAGCTGCAGGCGCACCGCCTCGTCGAGCAGGACCAGCCGGTCACGGCCGATGCGCTCAACGCCATCTACTCGTCGCTGCTCGACGCGTACTATGGCGACGTGATCGACAGGGAGGAGGTCTCGCGCGTCACCTGGGCGCGCATCCCGCATTTCTTCAGCACGCCGTACTACGTCTATCAGTACGCGACCTGCTTCGCGTCAACCGCGCGCCTGATGCAGGGCGTCCGGTCGTCGGACCCGGGTCAACGGGAGGACGCGGTCAATCGCTATCTCACGCTCTTGAAGGCGGGCGGCAGCGACTACCCGATGAACCTGCTCGCGCGCGCGGGCGTCGACCTCAGTCAACCGGATACCGTGAGAGCCGTGTCCGCCGAGCTCGACATGCTCGTCGCCCGCCTCGAGCAGGAGCTCGAATCGGGAGTGGCGGGCGCGGCCGCTCGATCGCATTGACAATTCCGCGAGTCACCGCCGCTCACG
>DASQAX010000293.1:0-7780 GCA_035635535.1 Vicinamibacterales bacterium
TGCGCGAGCTGATTCTCGTCGGCGCCTCCGCGCTCGAACTGCGCCGCAAGGCCGTTGACGAAGGGATGATCACGTTGCGCGGCAGCGGGCTGCGCAAGGTGAAGGAAGGCGTTACGACGATCGACGAGGTCGTTCGCGAAACGGTCAAGTAGGCCGCGGGCAGCGGGCAGCAGCGATTAGACAAAAGGACTTATGACATTACCGGAACTGTTGAAGAAGACGGTCGAACTGCAGGGCTCCGACCTCCACATCACCATCAGCACGCCGCCGCAG
The DNA here is from genome assembly GCA_035635535.1 of Vicinamibacterales bacterium. Lineage (GTDB taxonomy): Bacteria > Acidobacteriota > Vicinamibacteria > Vicinamibacterales > UBA2999 > Gp6-AA40. Next base: position 274 of record DASQAX010000293.1, read on the forward strand.
GTGCGCGTGCACGGGCACCTGCAGCGTCTCGAGGGCGCCGACATGACGCCGGCCGACACCAAGGCCCTCACCTACAGCGTGCTCACCGACGCGCAGAAGAAGCGCTTCGAGGAGTCGCTGGAGCTCGACTTCTCCTTCGGCATCAAGGGGCTCGCGCGGTTCCGCTGCAACATGTTCAACCAGCGCGGGGCGGTCGGCGCCGTCTATCGGCTGATTCCGGAAAAGATCCGCAGCTTCCAGGAGCTCGGCCTGCCGTCCGTGCTGGCCAACCTCGCCGAGCGGCCGCGCGGCCTCGTGCTCGTCACCGGTCCGACCGGCAGCGGCAAGTCGACGACGCTCGCCGCGATGATCGACAAGATCAACCTGGAGCGCCACGATCACATCCTCACCATCGAGGACCCGATCGAATACATCCACCCGCACAAGGGCTGCCTGGTCAACCAGCGCGAGGTGCACAGCGACACGCAAAGCTTCTCGTTGGCGCTGCGCGCCGCCCTCCGCGAGGACCCCGACATCGTGCTCATTGGTGAGCTGCGCGACCTCGAGACCGTGGAAGCGGCGCTCCGCATCGCGGAAACCGGCCATTTGACCTTCGGCACGCTGCACACCAACTCGGCGGCGCAGACGATCAACCGCATCATCGACGTGTTTCCCGCGCACCAGCAGAGCCAGATCCGGACGCAGCTCTCGCTCGTGCTCGAAGGGATCGTCTGCCAGGCGCTGCTGCCGAAGATTGGCGGCGGGCGCGTCTGCTCGCTGGAGATCATGATCCCGACGCCCGGCATCCGGAACCTGATTCGCGAGGACAAGGTCCACCAGATCTACTCCGCGATGCAGACCGGGCAGGAAAAGATGGGCATGCAGACGGCGAATCAGTCGCTCGCCTCGCTGCACATGAAGAAGCTGATCACGCTCGAAGCGGCGCTGACCGCCTCGTCGAACAAGGAAGAACTGCAGGAGATGATCAACCGCGGCGTCGGCGTGGTCGCCGGCGCGGGGCTCGGCAGGCCCGGGGCGCCGCCGCGGACGGCGATCGGCCGATAAAGGGCTTGAGGCTCGAGGCTCGGGGACTGGTTCACAGACATGCCTACTTTTGCATACGCGGGACGGACACGGGGCGGTGAAACCGTCACGGGAGAGCGCGCAGCCGACACGATGGACGCGGTCGTGGCCGCGCTGCGCCGCGAGCAGGTGCTCGTCACGCAGATCAACCCAATCAAGGAAAAGGCGGCCGCGAAGACGACCGGGGCGAAGCGCATCAGGGGCGTCGATTCGAAGAACCTGGCTGTCTTCACCCGGCAGTTTTCGGTCATGATCGACGCCGGCCTGCCGCTCGTCCAGTGCCTCGAGATCCTCGGCACGCAGGAAGAGGACAAGAACTTCGCGTGGGTCATTCTCGCCACGCGCGGCGACGTCGAAAGCGGCGCGTCGCTCGCCGACGCGATGAAGAAGTACCCCAAGGTGTTCGATCCGCTCTTCACGAACATGATTGCCGCGGGTGAAGCGGGCGGTATTCTCGACACGATTCTCAAGCGGCTCGCGACCTACATCGAAAAAGCCGTCAAGCTGAAGGGTCAGGTCAAGTCGGCCATGATCTATCCGGTCGCGGTCGTCGTGATCGCGACACTGGTCGTCGGCGTTATTCTGTGGAAGGTCATTCCGACGTTCGCGAACCTGTTCGCGGGCCTCGGCGCCGAGCTGCCGCTGCCGACTCGCGTCGTCATCGGGCTCAGCAATGCGCTCGTCCGGTACGGCATCTTCATGATCATCGGCCTCGCCGCGGCGGGCTGGGGTTTCAAGTCGTACTACGCGACGCCGAAGGGCCGCAGAGTGATCGACGCGATCGTCCTGAAGCTGCCGATCCTCGGCAACCTGATGCGGAAGATCGCGGTCGCGCGCTTCTGCCGCACGCTCTCGACGCTGCTGGCGTCTGGTGTCTCGATTCTCGAAGCGCTCGACATCACCGCCAAGACGGCCGGCAACGCGATCGTCGAAGAGGCGATCCAGACGACGCGCAAGAGCATCGAGCGCGGCGAAACCATCGCGCAGCCGCTGAAGGACACGGCGGTGTTCCCGCCGATGGTCGTGCAGATGATTGGCGTCGGTGAAGCGACGGGCGCGCTCGACACGATGCTGAGCAAGATCGCGGACTTCTACGAAGAGGAAGTGGACGTGGCGGTCGCCGGCCTGCTGACGCTGATGGAGCCGTTGATGATCGCGCTCCTCGGCGGCGTCGTCGGCGGCATCGTCATCGCGATGTACATGCCGATCTTCGCCCTGATCAGCAAGCTGACCTGACAGTGGTTGTGGTTGGTGGTTGGCCGCCATGAACCTGAGATCGAGGCTCTCCACGCTCATCGCCGTCCGGGTGGTCGCCAGCACGCTGCTGCTCGGCTCGGCGATCTTCGTGCAGCTCAGCCGGCCCGGCGCGTTTCCGATCGATCCGTTCTTCTTCCTGATCGGCCTGACCTACGCGCTCAGCGTCATCTACCTGAGCACGCTCAAGTACGTCGATCGGTATCCGTGGATCGCGGACGCGCAGCTCGGCGTCGACGCGATCCTGGTCTCCGCCTTCATCCATGTCACCGGCGGAATCACCAGCTACTTCTCGTCGCTCTACCTGCTGCCGATCATGGCCGCGAGCACGGTGCGGTTCCGGCGCGGTGCGCTGCAGGTGGCGACGCTGAGCGCGCTCCTGTACCTCGCGCTCGTCATCGCGCAGTACATCGAGCCGACCGCGTTCTTCCCGGCGTCGTGGCAGGCGCTGCGCTCCCAGGAGCTCCCGAGCCAGCGCTTCGCGCAGTACACCGTGGCGATCAACCTGTTCGGGTTCTTCGCCGTCGCGCTGCTGTCGGGGTCGCTGGCCGAGAACCTGCGGTCGGCGGGTGCCCGCCTCGAGCGCGCGTCCACGCAGATCGCCGACCTCCGCGCGTTCAACCAGTACGTCATCGACAGCATGCTGAGCGGCCTGGTCACCGCCGACATGGACGGCCGCATCCTGACGTTCAACCGCGCCGCGTCGACCATTACCGGCCTGTCGGCCGGGCAGACGGTGGGCCGTGACGTCGGCGACGTGCTGCAGCTGCCGGCGCAGTTCAGGGCCCGCCTCCAGATGCTCGGCGAGACGCGCAGCCATCGCGCCGACCACCAGTACCGGTCGCCAGACGGCCGTATGCTCGAGATCGGCCTCACCGTGACGACCCTCTCGCTCCCGGACGGGCGGAGCGGCTATCTGTTCACCTTCCAGGATGTGACCGACGTCCGCCGCCTCGAGCGCGGCGCCCGCATGCAGCAGCGGCTCGCCGCCGTCGGCGAGATGGCCGCCGGCATCGCGCACGAGATTAGAAATCCGCTCGCATCGATGTCAGGATCAATCCAGGTGCTGCGGCAGGAGCTTCCGCTCAGTGAAGAGCAGGCGCAGCTGATGGATATCGTGCTCAAGGAATCCGAGCGCCTCAACGACACGATCAAGTCGTTCCTCGCCTACGCGCGCCCGCAGCGCGTGGCGCTGACGCGCCTCGACATCCGCCGCGTGGTGCAGGACACCGCGACGCTGCTGCGGAACAGTTCCGAGGTCCACGACGACCACGTGATAGACGTCGATCTGCCCGCGGAGCCGGTCTGGATCGACGCGGACGAGAACCAGATCCGCCAGATCGTCTGGAACCTCGCCACCAACGGCCTGCGGGCGATGGCGTCCGGTGGCAGGCTCCTGATGTCGGCCGGGACGGAGCGCGACGCGGAGCAGGACGAGTTGAGCATCACGATCAGCGACGAAGGGTGCGGCATCCCGCCGGCCGATCTCGACAGCCTCTTTCAGCCGTTCCGCAGCTCGTTCGACAAGGGGACGGGCCTTGGGCTGGCGACCGTCCACCGCATCGTCACCGACTACAACGGATCCATCCAGGTGTCGTCGACCCCCGGCAGCGGGACGACGGTCCGGGTGAGGATCCCGATGCGATCGACCGATCCCGCGCCGCGCGAGGCGTCGGTCGTCACCGCGGGAAGGGGTGCGAGGACATGAGCGCGCCCGTGACCCACCCCAAAACCGCCGCGCCCGAAGCCCCGAACGCTCCGGTCGCGTCGGGGAAGGTGCGCATCCTCGTCGTCGACGACGAGCCGTCGATGCGGGAGATGCTGCGCATCGTGCTGCGCCGCGACGGGTACGAGGTCGTGATCGCGGAGAACGGCAAGGACGCCATCGAGCAGCTCCGCAGGAGCAACGTCGATCTGCTGCTCTCCGACATCAAGATGCCGGACATCAACGGGGTCGACGTGCTGCGCGCCGCGAAGGACATCAACCGCGACATCGTCGCGTTCATGATGACGGCGTACGCGTCGACGAGCACCGCGGTCGAGGCGATGCGCCTCGGCGCGGTCGACTATTTCACCAAGCCGTTCAGCATGGACGAGCTCCGGCTGAAGATCCGCCAGCACCTCGAGACGCATCGCCTGAAGCAGGAGAACGTGCTCCTCAGGAAGGAGCTCAACACCCGCTACGAGTTCTCGAACATCATCGGGCGCAGCGAGCCGATGCTCGAAGTGTTCCGCATGGTGGAGACGATCGCGAAGACGAGCAGCACGGTGCTCATCACCGGCGAATCGGGCACCGGGAAGGACCTCGTCGCGCGCGCGATCCACTACAACTCGCTGCGCCGCGAGCGTCCGTTCGTCGCGCTCAACTGCGGCGGCGTTCCGGAGACGCTGCTCGAGTCCGAGCTGTTCGGCCACATGCGCGGCGCGTTCACCGGCGCGGACGCGAACAAGAAAGGGCTGATGGAGGTCGCCGAAGGCGGCACCGTGTTCCTCGACGAAATCGGCGAGATGAACATGACGATGCAGGTGAAGCTGCTGCGCGTGCTGCAGGATCGCCGCTTCCGCCGGCTCGGTGGCACCGAGGAGGTGCAGGCCGACATCCGCATCATCGCCGCGACCAACCAGGACCTCGAAAAGCTCGTCGCCACCGGACGTTTCCGGGAAGATCTGTTCTACCGGATCAACGTCATCCCGATGCATCTTCCGCCGCTGCGCGAGCGCCGCGACGACATTCCGGCGCTGGCGGAGCACTTCCTGTCGAAGTACTCCCAGCAGATGAAGAAGCCGGTGCGCAGCGTCGCCCACGACTCGCTCGCGCTCCTGCAGGCGTACGGGTGGCCGGGCAACGTCCGCGAGCTCGAGAACGTGATCGAGCGCGCGGTCGCGCTCGAGCAGACGCCGGCGATTCTTCCCGAGTCGCTCCCGGCGCACGTCCGCAACCCGCGCGCGGACACCGTGTCGGTGGCGGCAGCGGAATCCACCATGGCGGTCGACGGCTCGGCGGCGCCGCCGCTTCCGGACCTGGGGGAAGGCTTCAACCTCGAGGCGCGCGGCGAGGACTTCTACCGGCACTACATCGCCCTCGCGCTCGAGCGCGCGGGCGGCGTGCAGGTCAAGGCGGCCGAGATGCTCGGCATGAGCTTCCGCTCGTTTCGGTACTACGCGAAGAAGTTCAACATCCGATGAGCGCTCACCCAGTGCCGGTCCGGGTGCGCGGCCGGCAGGGCATGACCCTGATCGAGCTGTGTATCGTGCTCGTCATTCTCGGGATTCTGCTGGTGGTGGCGGTGGCGTCGCTGCAGCGCGCGCGCATGATGGCGAACGAATCGTCCGCCATCGCCATGCTGCGCACGATCACCAAGGCGGAGTTCGCATACGCCAACGAATGCGGCCGCGGTCATTACGCGCCGTCGCTGGCGACGCTCGGCTCCGCGCGGCCGGGCCGCAACCAGAGTTACCTCTCCGAGGACATCGGCCTGGTGGACATGCCGGAGCGCAACGGTTACCGCTTCAACATCCTCCCGGGTCTTGATTCGAATCCCGGGCTCGACGACTGCAACAAGATCGGCACGAGGACGACGTTCTACGCGTCGGCCACACCCCTGGCGCTCGGACGGACCGGCTCGAGGGCGTTCGCGACGTCGCAGAGCAACGGCATCTGGCAACGGCCGGGGTCCGTGCCCCCTTCCCAGCCCTTCGGACCCCCCTCCGAATACGTTCGCTAGGCACAGATCGCCCGGATCCGCTGACAGAACCTGTCAGCCGCGCCAATTATTGGCAGTGTTTTGCTGGCAGTTTTTGGCAGGCCCTGCGGTAAGACCCGCGGAAGGCCCAAAAATACAGTCATTACCGGATACGCCTGCCGGCTCAACTGTGGCAGCGCCCTTGCCTTGACCTGAGTCACATACCAAGAGCGCCCGGACAAGCGCTATCAGAGGAGACTGAACTTGAAGAAGATGCAAAAAAACGAGGGCTTCACCCTCATCGAGCTGCTGATCGTCGTGGCGATCATCGGCATCATCGCGGCAATCGCGGTTCCTGGGCTGCTTCGCGCCCGCATGTCGGGCAACGAGGCATCGGCCATCGGCTCGATGCGTGCGATCAACAGCTCGGAAGTGACCTACGCGGCGAGCTGCGGCGGCGGCGGGTATGCGACGAGCCTGTTGGCCCTGGCGACGGCTCCGGCCTCGGGCGGCGATGCCTTCATCAGCCCCGACCTCAACGCGAACGGCGTCGTGAAGAGCGGCTATACGCTCCAGCTCAATGCTGGAACCGGCGCCATCGCGGTGCTGGCGGCGGCGGCCACGTGCAACAACACCGCGTCGCAGTCGACCTATCACGCGACGGCGACGCCGGCGACGCTGGGCCAGACGGGCACGCGCTCGTTCGGGACCAACAACAGCGGCACGATCTACCAGAACTTCAACGGGATCATTATTCCGGCGACGATGGCCGGCGCGCAGATCCTCCAGTAAGGACGTTTCACCACCGTAGCCGCGGGAGCGTCCGCCGAGGACGCCCCCGCGGCTTCTTGCCTCGAATCTTCTCGCCCCGCTGACGTGAGATGTCAGCTCAGCCACTTTTTGCCGCCGCGCGTTGACATTTCTTGTCACCTCCTATATTTGTATGCGCTTCGCGAAATACCATAAGTTACTGCAGCGAAGCGATTTGAGACGGTGAGCCAGATTTCATCAAAGGTGGTACTCGCCTTGCCACCGACTCAACCATACGGAACAAGCGCCGTGGACGAAGCGGCGATACGTCAACCGAGTCGTCGGGCTTCGGCCCGCGCGCTTTAAGGAGATTCAGCACGTGAACAAAATGCAGAAGAACGAGGGCTTCACCCTTATCGAGCTGCTGATCGTCGTGGCGATCATCGGCATCATTGCGGCAATCGCGGTTCCTGGGCTGCTTCGCGCCCGCATGTCGGGCAACGAGGCATCGGCCATCGGCTCGATGCGTGCGATCAACAGCTCGGAAGTGACCTACGCGGCCAGCTGCGGCGGCGGCGGGTACGCGACCAGCCTGGCCAACCTGGCGGCGCCTCCAACCTCGGGCGGCGATGCCTTCATCAGCCCCGACCTCAACGCGAACGGCGTCGTGAAGAGCGGCTATACGCTCCAGCTCGATCCCGGGACCGGCGCGATCGCGGTGCTGGCGGCGGCGGCCACGTGCAACAACACGGCATCGC